>CAJOPK010000050.1 GCA_905236255.1 uncultured Selenomonadaceae bacterium
AATATAAAACATTCCCGCCGGCAAAATCGCAATTAAAATTATCGACAAAAGTCTTTTCGGAACTGCACACGGCGAAAATTTTTTCGGAAGAAATCTTGATTGTTGAACGGTTAAAAATCCGGCAAGAAAAAATAAAAGCGGTATTAAAAATTCCACCGGGTAAGACTGCCAAATATTCAGTAAAAGTTCATGCGAATATATGAGATAATCGACGGCTATAAAATTGAAGTTCGTCAAAAATTCCTGCCAGAAAAAAAACAGTGACGTTGCCGAAAATAAAAGCAGAAAGTTCATGAAAAATGCAATTCCGGTTAAAATCTTTCGCTTGAAAAAATTTTCGGGCAACAAAAAAACCGCAACCGTTACCGGCAAAACGTAAAACAAGCCCGCCGCAAAATCAAACGGCAAGCCCGTTACAAAAGTTTCAACCAAATCCGCCGCTCCGGTCGATACCGCCGAAAAAGCGACGGCGACCATCACAAGGCGCATAAAAGTTTGAAGTGCAAAATATGAGAAAAAATGTATCGCGATATATTTCACCCGTTCAACCATTCAAGACTTCCTTTCGTCAAATTTACCTCACCAAAACAATTTCCTCAATTCTTGCGTTTTCGGCCTCCGTTCCGTTCAAATATCCGGATTTTTCCATGGCGTCGATTACGACAAGCTGACGTTTTTTCGCAAGCATAAAATTTTCATAAGGCGAATAAACCGAAGGTGCATTGGGCAGACCGGCAAGCATCGCCGATTCCGCCGTCGTCAAATCTTTCGGTTCTTTTCCAAAATAACCTTCCGCCGCTTCATAAATTCCGTAAAAATTTGAGCCGAAATAAATCGAGTTCAGATAAATTTCCAAAATTTTATCTTTTGAAAAACTCCGCTCCACATTCATTGCCAAAATCAATTCTTCAAATTTGCGCGTAAAAGTTTGTTCCGGCGAGAGGAAAAGATTTTTCACAAGTTGTTGCGTGATTGTTGACGCGCCTTCCTCAATTTCTCCGGCTTCAACATTTGCAACGGTTGCGCGGGCAATACTTTTTAAATCAAAACCGTCGTGACTGTAAAAACGCGAATCTTCAACCGAAACTATCGCCCGTTTCAAATCCTGCGGCATATCTTCAAGCATTACATAATTCCGATTTTCTTTTATCGCATCGTTCACCGTGTCCTCAACGGAAACCATATTTGAAAGTCTTTCGACAATCCCGAAATCTTTTGCCGGAGTTTTTGAGTTTCCGGATTTTTCTTCCGGATAAACATTTTCATTTTTCGCGTCAAATTTTATTTCGGTTTCTTCCCTGTCCGAAATTTTTTCCGGATTGAAATTTTTGAGTTTTGAAGTTTTTTCCGGCTCAATTTTTTCGTTGTCGTCGGAAGTCAAATACTCTTTAAAATCATCGACGTATGAGAGCATATAATCCACCGGGTAAGGCGTTCTCATTGCCGCCGTGACAATCCCCGACGCGCAAAACACAAAAAACATCGCTCCGAATAAAACAAACAATCTCTTTATAATGCCTCTCGAATGTCCGGACTTTGTCGAAGATTCTGCCATTTCCGAAAACCTCCCTGAAAATAATCTGATTTTTTTTGTCAATTTAACCGGATTATTTTCAGTTAGTCAAGCCTTTATTTAATTTTTCGTCCGGATTTACGGGAAAGACTTTTTCAGGCGCGCATCATTTCCAAAAATTCATCGAACAAATACATATTGTCGGTGGGACCCGGCGAGGCTTCCGGGTGATACTGAACCGAATAAATCGGCAATTCTTTATGGCGCATACCCTCAACGGTTCCGTCGTTTACGGAAAGATAAGTGACTTCGACCGGCAAATCTTTCAAAGAATTTTCGTCAACCGCATAACCGTGATTTTGTGAAGTGATATAAACTCTGCCGGTTTCAAGATTTTTTACCGGCTGATTCGAGCCGCGATGACCGAATTTAAGTTTGTAAGTATCCGCCCCCAACGCGAGAGCCAAAAGTTGATGACCCAGACAAATTCCGAAAATCGGCTTTTTCCCGATAAGTTTTTTGATCTCTTCGACAACTTCGGGAAGGTCTTTGGGATCTCCGGGCCCGTTCGACAAAAATATTCCGTCCGGATTCATTTCAAGAATTTCATCGGCGGGAGTAAGTGCGGGAACAACTTTGATTTTGCAACCGGCATTGTGAAGGCTGTCCAAAATATGTTTTTTTACTCCGAAATCCACAGCCGCAACAAAAGGCGCGTCGTCCTTTTCCGCATCAATGTCGTAAGATTCGTCTGTGGTGACTTCCAAAACGACATCGGTATGAACAGGCATTTTCATCATGTTGTCAATCATCGCCTGCGAAGTATATTCGCTGACGATAACGCCCTTCATTGTACCCGCCGAGCGAATTTTTCGCGTGACTGCGCGGGTATCCACATCATAAAGGCAGGGAATTTTTTCGGCGGAAAGATAATCCGACAAATTTCTTTCCATGCTTGAACTGCTGCCCTTTTCGCAAAGTTCGCCGATAATCAAACCGCCGACAAAACTTTTCCGGCTCTGATCAAAAATTCGCGACGTTCCGTAATTTCCGATCAAAGGATAAGTCAAAGTGACAATCTGCCGGCAGTAAGAAGGATCGGTCAAAATTTCCTGATAACCGGTCATTCCGGTATTGAAAACGACTTCGCCTTCGGCCGTTGCATTGGCTCCGCCGAAAATTTGACCGTGAAAAACGGTTCCGTCCTCAAGAATCAATTTTCCTTTCAAAATTTATCACCTCATACAGAAAATTTTTTAAAGTGCATTGACGATATTTTTAAAATCCTTTCCGCGTTCTTCAAAATTGTCGTACATATCAAAACTTGCACAAGCCGGACTGAGAAGGACAATTTGCGGGGACTTTGCAATATTTTTTGCAAGTTCGACCGCTTTTTTCATGGAATAACCGGCTTCGAGAATTTTTTCCGCCGGGAAATTGTTTTTGAGTGCCTCCGATTTAAATCTTTCCGCCGCAGCACCGACCAAAATCAGATTGTCGCAACGCTCTTTGACAAGCTCCAAAAATTCGGTAAGATCCGTCATTTTGTCGTCGCCGCCGGCTATCAAAATTATATGACCGTCAAAAGTTTCGAGTGCTTTAATAGCGGAATCGGTATTTGTCGCTTTTGAATCATTGTAGTATTTTACGCCGTCAATTTCCCGGACAAATTCGATCCGATGTTCGACTCCGGTAAAAGTTTTCAAAACTTCCCGCATTTTTTCCGGCTTCGCTCCGGCAAGAAAAGCCGTCATCGCGGCGGCAAGCGCATTTTCGACATTATGACCGCCTTTTATTCCGAGTTCGTCAATAGTGCAAAGTTTGTGAATTTCTCCGGCAAATTTTATCGTCAACATATTGCCGTCAAGACAGGCACCCTCTTCAGGCTCAATCTTCCGGCTGAAATAAACAACTTTGCACTTTGCCCGGTCAATCATTCCGCGAGTTCTTTCGTCGTCGTAATTCAAGACGAGAAAATCTTCCGCAGTTTCATTCGCGAAAATTTTTTCTTTCGCGGCTTGATAACCTTCCATACTCCCGTGACGTTTCAAATGATCCGGAGTGACGTTTAAAATTGCGGAAACGTGCGGCTTGAATTTTTGGGCGGTTTCCATTTGATAACTTGAAATTTCCGCCGCAATACAGCCGCCCTCCCCGATTTCAAGCGCAACCTCACTCAAAGGTATTCCGATATTCCCGCCGACCCCGACTTTTTTGTAAGCCGTTTCCAGCAAAAGACCGAGCAAAGTTACCGTCGTCGTCTTGCCGTTTGTGCCGGTGACCGCGCAGATTGGGGACTTTGCAAAATTGTAAGCGAGTTCGACTTCGCCGATAACCGGAATATTTTTTGCAAGTGCCGATTGAACGACCGGAATTTTTATCGGAACCGCCGGAGACAAAATTATTAAATCAATGCCGTCCAAAATTTCGTCGGTCTGCTTGCCGAAAATCAAATTTATTCCGAGTTTCCGAAGTTCGTCAAAATCATATTTCAAATCCTTTTCGTCTTTGGCATCACTCAAAACTACGGACGCGCCGAATTTTTTTGCAATTTTCGCCGCAGCAAATCCGCTGATCCCGGCACCGATTACCAAAACTTTTTTATCTTTAAAATCCATTGGTTAAACAACTCCCTGCCTGAGCAAATCGGTCAGATGAACCATACCGACCGGAACTTTGTTTTCGTCCACTACCGGCAAAACGGTTACCGGGCGCGGCTTGTGTTTTTCCATTACCGAAAGTGCCGCCGCCGCCAATTTGTTCGGCGAAATTACGAGCGGGTTTTCGGTCATGATGTTTTCGACTTTTTCTTCAATAAGACCGGTCGATTTTCCTATTGCACGGCGAATTACTCCGTCGGTGACGATTCCGACAAGTTTGCCTTCCGAATCCGTTACGGATACCGCGCCGAGTCCCTTTGCGGTCATTTCAAAGAGCGCGTCTTTTGCGGTGGCACCGACTTTGACAATCGGATTTTCTTCGTCGCGATGCATTACGTCGGCAACCGTCAACAAAAGTTTTCTGCCCAATGCTCCGCCCGGATGGAAAAGCGCAAAATCTTGAGAAGTAAATTTTTTTTCGTCCATTAAGGCTATTGCCATAGCGTCACCCATTGCCAAAGTCGCCGTAGTCGATGCCGTCGGTGCAAGTCCGAGCGGGCAGGCCTCCCTTTCAACGCCGATGTTTACGAAGTGATCGCAATTTTTTCCGAGCGTGGAATTTTTATTTCCGCACATGGCAATTATAAGCGCGCCGATTCTGCGAATTACCGGCAAAATATTTACAATTTCGGAAGATTCGCCGCTGTTTGAAATTGCAATTACAATGTCGTTTTCGGTAATCATTCCGAGATCGCCGTGATAGGCCTCCGCCGGGTGCATGAAAAATGCCGGCGTTCCGGTCGATGCCAAAGTCGCCGCAATTTTTCTGCCGACGTGTCCGGATTTTCCCATGCCCGTTACGACCACACGCCCGCGACAGTGCAAAATTTCTTCAATCGCCGCAACAAAATCTTCGTCTATCCGGGCAATCAAATTTTCAACCGCCGCCGCCTCAATTTTTAAAGTTTCGATTGCTTTTTCTTTTATCATATTAAAACCCCGTCACAAATATTTTTTCGCCGTTTCATGAATTTCCAAAACGCTTGTCAAAAGTCTTTCAAGTTTGTCGAGCGGAACGAGATTCGGTCCGTCCGAAAGTGCTTCAGCCGGATTGTCGTGGACTTCCAAAAACAATCCGTCAATTCCGACTGCCGCCGCCGCCCTTACCAAATATTCGACAAATTCGCGTTGACCGCCGGAAGTCGTCCCTGAACCGCCCGGAAGTTGTACGCTGTGGGTGCCGTCGAAAATCACCGGATAACCGAAACTTCTCATGATCGGCAACCCGCGCATATCGACGACCAAATTGTTGTAGCCGAAAGACGAGCCGCGCTCCGTAAGCATAATTTTTTCGGTTCCGCTTTCCTTCAACTTGACGACGACATTTTCCATATCTTTTGCGGCAAGGAATTGGGCTTTTTTTACGTTGACGACTTTGCCGGTTTTTGCCGCCGCGACAAGCAAATCGGTTTGCCGGCTCAAAAATGCCGGGATCTGCAAAATATCGGCAACTTCCGAAACCGGCGCGGCTTGATACGATTCGTGAATATCCGTGACAATCGGAACGCCGAGTTCCTTTTTGATTGCGGCAAGAATTTTCAAGCCCTCTTCCATTCCCGGACCGCGAAAACTTTTTATCGAAGAACGATTCGCCTTGTCGAAAGAGGCTTTGAAAATGTAGGGGATTCCGAGATTGTCGGCAATTTCCTTTGCCCGCCGACCGATTTCCAAACTTCTTTCAAAGCCTTCCAAGACGCACGGTCCCGCCAGCAAAAACAATTTTCCGCCGCCGGCTTCGATATTTCCGATTTTTACGATATTCATAAAAATTTCTCCCTCCGAAATCATGAAACCGAAAAAGTCAAACAAAGTTATGTTTCCCGTTTAAAATCGGCAGAGCAACAGACAACCGATTTTTCAAATTATGTTTCG
>CAJOPK010000051.1 GCA_905236255.1 uncultured Selenomonadaceae bacterium
GTAACTTTATCTTCGCGATTTTTTGCGTAAATGTAAACTTCAAAGCGGCTTTTGTCATAGCATTTGAAAAAGGCATAGCTGAAAAATGCGACAACGTGCCGGCGAATGTCCGGAGAAACATAACCCAGACGAATTTTTTCATGGCGCGGGTGAGTTGCCGGATCATGAGTAAATTGTTCGGCGTTTATGTAAAGTTCGTTAAATCCGCAAATTTCTTCGTAAATTTTTTCGCGTGTAAAATTCAAATTGTGCAAGCTGAAAAGGAAGTTGCAATAATCTTCGCGCTTGATATTTTCGGTTTGAGCCTTGATTGCGGGCGGTGCATTTGTTGTATCGGTTTTTGCGCTTAATTCGTAATGTTTTAAACTCATCGGAGCATCTCCGGCATAACGATAGGCATGCCCCAAAATATTGTGGCACATAAGTTTTGTCATTATGTCAATATCTTTCATCGTCAAAGCCTGCTCGGCATATTTTACGCAGCCGCCGTAATCCTGTTTGAGATCGCAAACACGCGAACGCAAAAAAAGTCTGTAGGGAGTGGGCGGAAATTTTTCCTCCAAATAATCGACGGCTTTTGCCGCCGCGTCGGTTCTGTTGTAGTCGATACAGATTGACGCAACTTTTTCGGACGGCAGAGGATCATCGGGCTTCATTTCGTAAATTTCTTTGACGATCTCAAAAGTTTTTGCTTCGTCGTGAAGTTCAAAATGATATTTCTGCAAATCCGCCATAAGTTTCGACAATTTTTTCTGTTTCTTTTCGGCTTCTTTTTTGTTGACTTTAATCTTCCGCATTTATAAATTCCTCCCGTTAATCTGTTCGTGATTTTATGAAAAATCATTATTCGGCAAAATTGCCGATATTCCCCCCTTTTTTTATCGAAAACGGGCTTGATTGTCATAAGCAAAAAATTTTTTATGCCGACGAATACAGAAAAAATCTTGCCGAAATACAAAAATCCGAAGAAACGGTCGGTGTATCATGAGTAGCTTGGGCGGTGTGCGTGAAGGCAGTTTCAAGGAAAATCCTTGCCAACGCGAACGCCTACAACTGCAGCCTAACCTCTCAATGAGATGAGTGCCGCAATTCTGCCGGTCGAATTTTGATTTTCCGGGCTTGCCGCACGATACGAAAAATACCAGCCGCTTTGACACCGGGTACATTCTTTTGCAACGTCGATATTTTCTTCCGGAAATCCTTCTTCCAAAAGTTGAATTTTGTTTGCCTGCCAAAGATCAATATAAATTTTCCCGTCGCGCCGAATTACAATTTCACCAAAATTATTCGGAAAACTGCTTTCACATTCCCCGACAACTTCTTCACCGACTTCATAACAGCAAGGTCCGATTGACGGTGCAATTCCGACAAGGCAATCTTCCGGTTTTGTCCCAAATTCTTCAGACATTGCCCGGAAAGTTTTGGCGGCAATTTTTTTGATCGTACCCTTCCGCCCGGCATGGGCAATTCCGACGGCAAGATTTTCCACATCAACAAACATGACCGGAACACAATCCGCAAAACAAAGCATAAGCGGCAAATCCGGAACATTCGTTATAAGCGCGTCGGTTTCCGGAATCGAGTCCTCATAATTCAAACCGCCGCGCCCCCGATCTTTTTCCTCAACGCGAAAAATTTTGTCGCCGTGAACTTGTTGCGGGGTGACAATATCTTCAATCCCGTAACCCAAAGATCGCAGAAAAATTTTTCTGTTTTGCAGAACGTCCTCCGGATTGTCCCCGACGTGCAAAGCAAGATTAAGCCCGTCAAAGGGTTTTTGACTTACTCCGCCGATTTTCGTGGAAATTGCATGAATGACAATATCTTCCGGGAAAGTCGAAAATTTTCCGTGCCAAAGATTTTGATCGTTACGTTTCAAAAAATAACTCATCGATTTATTCCTTCTTTCAAAAATATGTTATAATTCACTTCGGCGAACGTGGCGGAACAGGCAGACGCGCCGGATTTAGGATCCGGTGCCGAAAGGCGTAAGGGTTCGATCCCCTTCGTCCGCACCAGTTTTTGGGAAACTATTTTTGTCTTTCCTTCAAAGCCCGTTCAATATCGCGTTTTGCGGATTTTTCGTGAAGGGCGGCGCGTTTGTCATAAGTGTGTTTGCCGCTTGCAAGTGCAAGTTCGACTTTTGCCCTGCCTCGCTTGAAATAGATTTTCAAAGGAATAAGGGTAAAACCTTTTTCGCGGGTCTTTCCGAAAAGTTTCAAAATTTCCGCCTTGTGCAAAAGCAGACGACGACGACGCAGGGGATCATGATTGAAAATATTTCCCTGCTCGTAAGGACTTATGTGCAGATGTTCGACAAAAACTTCCCCGTCTTTGACTTCCGCATAACTGTCCTTCAAATTGGCTTTTCCCGCGCGAAGGCTTTTGACTTCAGTCCCTTTAAGTTCGATTCCCGCCTCGTAAGTTTCGTGAATAAAATAATCATGTCGTGCTTTGCGATTTTCGCAGGCAATCTTTATTGCATCGTTGTTTTTCATAAACATCTCTCCTTACCGGCTCAACTTTTGCGCCGGCCGGCAAAAAATTTTCCGTGTTTCGGAAAATGCGATTTTCTCAAAATTTCCGGGAAATTATATCACAAAAAAATTTCCCTTTGAAGATGTCGTTTTGATTTTGCCGTTAAATCCGATTGCCGGGATTTTATGCCGCCGGAATTTTTTGCAGGGGAATTAAGATGTTGGCAGAAACAACAGCTTTAAAAATTGATTGTGCAATTACGAAATTTTAAAATTTTTTTGAAAGGAAGATTATATCAGTGGTTATCTTTATCATGCATCCTTCTTTTCCGGCTCAATACTTGAATATTGCGCCCTATCTCGCGCAGAATCCGGAAAAC
>CAJOPK010000052.1 GCA_905236255.1 uncultured Selenomonadaceae bacterium
AATACTTCCCCAAAACGGGGAAATTTTTTTGAAACAAATTTTAAACAACCGGTAAATTCGATATTTTAAGGAGGAGATCATCTTATATGAACGGAATAAAATTTTTGAGCGGCGGCGAAAGTCACGGCAAGCGTTTGACGGCAATTTTGCAGGGATTGCCGGCGGGATTGAAAATTTCCGGCGATTTCGTAAATTCGGAACTTAAGCGCAGACAGGGCGGTTACGGTCGCGGCGGCAGAATGAAAATTGAAAGTGACACGGTCGAATTTGTTTCCGGGATTCGTTTCGGCGAAACTCTCGGCAGTCCGATTGTTTTAAGCGTGGAAAATAAAGATTGGGCGAATTGGGAACAAAAAATGTCGCCGGAAGGAGAAATTTTCGGCGATCCCGTCACAAATGCCCGACCCGGTCATGCCGATTTAATCGGCGCGGCAAAATATAACCGGAAGGATATTCGCGATATTTTGGAGAGGTCAAGCGCAAGAGAAACTGCCATGAGAGTTGCGGCGGGTGCCGTCTGCAAAATTTTCCTCAAAACCTGCGGAATTGAAATTTCCGGCAAAGTTTTGAGTGTCGGGGGAGTTTCCGGCGAAGATGAAATCAAAGCCAAAATTGATGCGGCAAAAGTTGCCGGCGATTCACTCGGCGGAATTTTTGAAGTTAAAGTTTCCGGCGTTCCGGCGGGGTTGGGAAGTCACATTCAATGGTCGGAAAGACTTGATGCGAAGTTTGCGGCGGCTTTTATGTCAATTCAGGCGATAAAGGGCGTGGAGATCGGCGATGCCTTTTCAAACGCGCAAAAATTCGGAAGTGAAGTTCACGACGAAATTTTTATCGACGAAAAACAAAAAATTTATCGCAAGACAAATCGAGCCGGCGGACTTGAAGGCGGCATGACAAACGGAGAACCGATTTTGATTCGGGCGGCGATGAAACCCATTCCGACTTTGATGAAACCTTTGAACACGGTCGATATTGAAACTCATAAGCCGACTACCGCAAGCAAAGAGCGCAGCGATACCTGTGCAATTTGGGCGGCGGAGGTTGTCGGTGAAGCGATGGCGGCGCTTGTCGTTGCCGATGCCGTCGTAAAAAAATTTGGCGGCGATGCACTTTGTGACACGCTTGCAAATTTGAAAAATTATCGCGAAAGAATTTCAAAAGCTTACGGTTTATGATTTAAAACTTTTTGCAGGTAGAATTTTTGAAACGTCGAAACTGATAGGAAGTTTCAAAAAGAGGAGGATATATCTGTGAAAAAGACTTATAAAATTGATGTGGATTGTGCAAATTGTGCAAACGAAATGGAGGAGGCCGCGAAAAAAACTTCCGGCGTTAAAGATGCCGTCGTAAATTTCATGGCTCTCAAAATGAAAGTGGAATTTGAGGAAGGCGCGGATCCCGGCGAAGTCATGGGACGCGTTCGCGAGAATTGCAAAAAAGTCGAAGACGACTGTGAGATTTTCTTATGAGCGCGAAACAGAAAAAAAATCTCATCCGAATAATTGTAACTTCGATTATCATGATTGTCCTTGCCTTTGTCGAAATTGAAGGCAAGGCAAGGTTTTTTTGTTACCTGATTCCTTATCTGATTATCGGTTACGATATTTTGATTAAGGCTTTCAAGGGAATAAAAAATCTGCGCGCCTTTGACGAAAGTCTTTTGATGACGATTGCGACTTTGGGCGCAATGGCTCTTGCAATTTATGAGGACGGGGATTACACGGAAGCGGTTGCCGTCATGCTCTTTTATCAGATCGGCGAATGGTTCCAATCTTACGCCGTCGGCAAAAGCAGAAAGAACATCAGCGATCTTATGGACATTCGCCCGGATTATGCCAACGTGGAAACGGATGAAGGCATTGAAAAAGTTGACCCGGACGAAGTTGAAGTCGGGACGATTATTTTGGTTCAGCCCGGCGAAAAAATTCCGATTGACGGCGTTGTAACGGAAGGCACTTCGGCATTGAACACAAGCGCGCTGACCGGCGAAAGTTTGCCCCGCGACGTAAAAATCGGCGATGAAGTTTTGAGCGGCAGCATAAACATTAACGGCGTTTTGAAAATCCGGACGACGAAAGAATTTGACGAATCGACCGCCTCAAAAATTTTGGATTTGGTGGAAAATGCAAGTTCTTTAAAATCGAAATCGGAAAATTTTATAACGAAATTTGCCCGAATATACACTCCCGCCGTAGTTTTTTCCGCGCTTGCGCTTGCGATAATTCCTTCCCTTGCAACCGGCGATTGGTCAACTTGGATTTATCGCGCATTGATTTTTCTGGTAATAAGTTGCCCGTGTGCATTGGTCATAAGTATTCCGTTGAGTTTCTTTGCCGGGCTCGGCGGGGCAAGTCGGGAAGGCATTTTGATAAAAGGCTCGAATTATCTTGAAACGCTTTCAAAGGTAAAGACCGTCGTAATGGACAAGACCGGTACTTTGACAAAGGGGGTTTTTGATGTCGATGCGGTTCACCCGGAAAATGCGGACGAAGATCAACTTTTGCATTGGACGGCGCACGTCGAAAGATATTCGACTCATCCCATAGCCGCCTCACTCCGTGCCGCCTATCCTCACGAATCTGACGATTGCAAAGTCGAAAATGTCGAAGAAATTTCCGGGCGCGGTATTAAAGCGATTGTCAACGGCGACACGGTACACGTCGGAAACGAAAAATTTATGGACGAAATCGGTGCGGCGTGGCATCCCTGTCACAGGGTCGGTACGACGATTCATGTTGCGATTAACGGGAAGTATGCCGGTCATGTGATAATTGCGGACGTTTTGAAACCTCATGCAAAAGAGGCGATCGACGAGATGAAAAAAGCCGGAATAAATCGGCTTGTAATGCTTACCGGCGATTCAAAGGAAGTTGCGAAAAAAGTTTCCGAAGTTTTGGGGATAACGGAATTTTATTCCGAACTTTTGCCGGCGGACAAGGTTGAAAAACTTGAAGAGATTTTAAACGAATCTGACGGCAAGGTTGCATTTGTCGGCGACGGAATAAACGACGCGCCGGTTTTGAGCCGGGCGGATTTGGGAATTGCGATGGGGGCTTTGGGAAGTGATGCCGCCGTTGAAGCGGCGGACGTTGTCCTGATGGACGATGATCCTTTGAAAATCTCAAAAGCAGTCCGGCTTGCAAAAAAATGTATGCGCATAGTCAAACAGAATATTTATTTTGCAATCGGAGTAAAATTTGCCTGTTTGATTTTGGGAGCGATCGGAGTTGCAAATATGTGGCTTGCGATTTTTGCCGATGTCGGCGTAATGGTTTTGGCGATTTTAAACTCTCTCCGAAATTTGTTTGCGAAGGTTTAAAGGAGTGTAAAAATATTGAAGAATTTGAAGTATCTTAGCCTTTTCACGGTTGCGGGATTATTTTTTGTCGGCAGTACGGCAAACGCCGAAGAAAAAATCGAACAAAATCAATCCGATAAAGCCGTTATCGACAAAAAAGATTTACGCAGAACTTGGGAATTGCAACTCGAATATTTGAGAAGGGCTCCTTCCGACAGCAGAAAGATTGACAACTACAATGTTCACGTTTATCAAAAATTCAAAGATAACGGCGTTTTGTCTTGGTACAGAGGTTTTTCTTTTACTCGGGCAACGGGTTACAATACTCCCAAAACTCGTAAAGATCGTTTGGAAAGCAACGGTGTCGGTGTCGGTCCGGGAATTATGCTCCGCTGGACAAAAAAAGTTTCCGGCAAATTTCATCTGGCTTATGACGTTGCCGGAAGTTTTATGTTCTACAATCGCGCTCACCCCGCACAAGGTCGGGCTTACGGATTTTTGTGGCGCACCGGTCCGCGACTCATCTGGCAATATGCCGAAAATGATTCCGTAAATCTCGGCTGGTCGATAAGTCATTTTTCAAACGCAATGCACACTCACAATCCCGGATACAACACAATGGGATTTTCATTGGGATTGAATCATAAATTTTGAACGCAGTTTAAAATCGCCACAGGGCGAAGTTTTCAACGCTTAAACATTTGAGTAAAGGCGAAAAGTGCAATTCCGATCGCCAAAATAAAAAACAAAATCGGCAAGGCAACAAACAAGGTTAATCCGACCACCGCCACCCCGATCAGGATTGCGGCAATTTTGGCAAGGCGATTGTCATTCATCAAAGCACCGACAAATTTTGTGACAATCCGGGAGAAAAATCCTCCTCCGCCGTTACCGAAAACATAAAAATTTCCGCCTCCGAAAGTTCTGCCGGATCTGAAATTTTCGTAACCCGATCTTTGTTCGTCCGGCGAATCGTTATCAATGGTTACGCCGTCAAAAAAATTTTTCTCGATCCGGGAAAGTTCGCGGACATTGCCTTCTTCGTTTTCAAAACCGCAAAAATTGCACCGCATCGAACCTTCCAAATCTTTGCCGCATCTTTTGCACCGCATAAAATCTCTCCTTTGGTTGAATCGGCATTTTTATCGCGTCGTCAAAATCAATAATCGAAAATTCTTGACAAATTTTGATTTACCTGCCAAAAATTTTTGATGTTGCAAACTCTCCGGTAAACGGCTTCGCCAAAACATTGGGAAGAAATTTCGCACGGGCGTTTCATAAATTTTAGGCAAGAATAACATCAAGCAAAAGTTTGTCATTGAAAAGGCAAGACAAAAGATTTTGTCGGATACTCCGCTTGCTTTTAATTTTTGTCAAATATTTTTTATGCAAAGCTATGGCAAATTTGCGAAAAATATTTATG
>CAJOPK010000053.1 GCA_905236255.1 uncultured Selenomonadaceae bacterium
AGCGGCTTTCCGAAAAGAAATCGCCGGAAATACTTTATTGACAAAACCCTTGCAACGTGTAAAAATTGCGGAAGATTTTTTTCTTGTATGGCTGTTTATAAATACAAAATGCAGGAATTTGATTTTCGGCGGCGAAATTTCCGGGAAAAATCATTCGGAATTATAAAAATTTTTTTGAGGAGGTCAGTCATCATGATTAAGCTCACAAAGTTCAATTCAAAGTCAAACAAAAGCGGCGAGTTTGTACTTAATGCCGAAATCATACAGACCATTGAAGAAACACCGGACACGGTCATAACCCTGATTAACGACAAAACTTTGATTGTGGACGAATCGATGGAAGAAGTCGTGCGCCGCGTAATGAAGTATCGCCGCGCTTTGAAACAATTCTGAATCCGGAGGGAATAAAATTATGGCTGATGAAGAAAAGGAAGTTGAGGCTGCCCCCGAGCCCAAGAAGAAATCTCCGATAATTTTGATTGCGGTTCTCGTAATCGTCGGAATTGCGCTTGCGGCGGGCATTTCGCTTTTTGTTACGACCAAAATGATGGCGGACGCGAACAACGGCGACGAAGGCGGAGAGCCGCGCTATCATGATCCCGGCATTTTCATTAAACTCGGCGATCCGAAAGAAGGAACGATGCTCGTCAATGTCGGCGGAGCACGAAGCGGTAAATTTTTGAAAATCGGCGTTGTCCTCGAAATGAATCCCGGTAAAAAATCCGTCATGAATGAAGACACTCATGCGCTTTTACCCGATGCCGAAATTAAAATTCAGGATATGGTCACAAAGTTTTTGCGCGAATTGAAACTTGAAGATTTCGACGCGACAAAACAGGATGAGGTCAAAAAACAACTCAAGGATACTCTTAATGCCGAACTCGGAAACGGTTCCGTTTACGACATTTACATAACAAGTTTTCTGTTGCAATAAATTTTGCATTTGAAAATATGCTTTTCTTAAAGAGAGGTGAACGACTTGCCGGGTGATGTACTGTCTCAAGCCGAGATAGATGCCTTACTTGCCGGTGTGGCGGGCGGCACAATCGATACCGACTCAATGAAAGACGATCAGAACTCGAAGAAGGTAAAAGTTTACGACTTCAAGAGACCTGACAAGTTTTCAAAAGACCAAATCAGAACGCTTTATATGTTGCATGAAAGTTTTGCCCGTCTTTTGAACACATATTTGAGTACGCATTTGCGCACGCTCGTCAATGTCGACGTTGCTTCCGTCGAACAGCTTACTTATCAGGAATTTGTTCAATCAATGGCAAATCCCAGTGTAATAAGTATTTTGGGCGTGCCGCCTTTAAAGGGCAACATAATTTTGGAAATAAGCACCGAAATTGCCTTTGCTTTCATAGATCGCGTTTTCGGCGGCGACGGAAATACCGCAATGAAAACCCGCGTTCTTACCGAAATTGAAGATGCGGTAATGCGACGTTTCGTAAATACCGCGATGACCCATTTCAAGGAAGCATGGGCGAATGTTGCGACGATAAATCCTTTTTTGGAGGCGACGGAATCAAATCCGCAGTTTACGCAGATTGTCCCGCCGAGTGACATGGTCGTTATCGTTACTTTGCAAATGAAGGTCGGCGAAATTGAGGGCATGATGAATATTTGTATTCCATACCTTGTCCTTGAGCCGATTATGTCGAAATTGACGACGACTTTCTGGGTCGCATCTTCAATCGCAAAAGACGAAGCGGAAGATCAGGTCGCACTCATTCAGGAGAAACTTGCAAAGACAAAAGTCCCGCTTGTCGTCGAAGTCGGCGCGGTACAGATAACCATTCGCGAATTTTTGACTTTGGGATTCGGGGACGTTTTGCAACTCGGCACAAAAGTCAAAGACGATTTGCCTTGCAAGATAGGCAAAAATGCAAAATTCTATTGCCGTCCCGGTACGTCCGGAAAGAAGATGGCGATTCAAATAACAAAAGTCGTACAACCGGAAGGAGATGAAGATACCGATGAGTGACGATATGATTTCACAGGCCGAAATAGACGCGCTTTTGGCGGGGGCAGGTGGAGATTCGGGCGGCGATTCGTCCGGAGGAGGTGATGCTCCGGCGGGCGGAGATTCGTCGGGCGGCTCATCCGGAGGAGAAGAAGACCTTTCCGGTATTCTTTCCGATATTGAAAAGGATGCGCTCGGCGAGATCGGAAATATTTCGATGGGAAGTGCCGCGACGACACTCTCCACTTTGTTGAGTCATAAAGTTTCCATTACCACGCCGACGGTTTCCGTCGCAACCATGAACATTATCAAAGAACATTATCCCATGCCTTATCTGGTGGTCGAGGTCGGCTACACGATAGGCATTGACGGTAACAATGTACTTGCAATTCAAGCCACCGATGCGGCGATTATTGCGGATTTGATGATGGGCGGCGACGGCACAAATCCGGATACCAATTTAAGCGAAATTCACATGAGTGCGGTCGGCGAATCGATGAATCAGATGATGGGCGCGGTTGCAACCAGTTTGTCCACCATGTTCAACAAAAAAATTGATATTTCGCCGCCGATAGTAAATCTCGTCGATTTCGGAAGTGAAGATAAAGTTACCGAAATGGCGAAAAGTACCGATCCGATCGTTCGGATTTCTTTCCGTATGGAAGTTGACGGACTTATCGACAGCGAGATCATGCAGATTTTGCCGATAAACGTGGCAAAGGAAATGGTTGAAGGATTGATGGGCGGCGGCTCTTCCGAACCGGCACCTTCACCGGAAGCACCGCCTCCTCCGCAGGCGGCACCCGCTCCCGCACCCGCAGCGGCACCTCCTCCGCCACCACCGCCGGCAGCGGCACCTCCTCCGCAGTACGCCGCTCCGCCCCCGCAACAATACGCGGCACCTCCGCCGCAGTATGCCGCGCCCCCTCCGGGTTACGGATATTCCGCGCCGCCGATGCAACCGAATGTGGTGACAAATATGCCCGTATCTCCCGCGCAGTTCATGCCGCTTTCAATGGAACCGGTACAGGTCAACGATGCAAACATAGGTTTGATTTTGGACGTTCCGATGCAAGTCACGGTTGAATTGGGTCGAACAAAAAAATCAATAAAGGAAATTTTGGAACTTACTACCGGATCCATTGTCGAGTTGGATAAACTTGCCGGCGAGTCGGTGGAAATTTATGTAAACGGTCACCTTTTGGCGAAAGGCGAAGTCGTCGTAATTGACGAAAACTTCGGCGTTCGTATAACGGAAATTGCAAGCCCGGCGGAACGTGCCGCCAGACTTACATAATTTTTTACAATAAACTTGCCGATTGAAGAAATATCGGTTATAATCGGTGCCAACATTTTGATGTTTGTTTTAAACTTGAGATGAGGAGAGATGAACTATGGCAGTACGAGTTTTAGTCGTCGATGACGCGGCTTTTATGAGAATGATGGTCAAAGATATTTTGTCCAAAAACGGTTATGAAGTCGTCGGGGAAGCCGAAAACGGCATGAAAGCGGTCGAAAAATACAACGAGCTCCGCCCGGATTTGACAACGATGGATATTACAATGCCGGAAATGGACGGTATCTCCGCAGTCAAGGCGATTAAAAAGATTGATCCGAACGCGAAAATCGTAATGTGCAGCGCGATGGGTCAGCAGGCTATGGTTATTGAAGCCATTCAGGCCGGAGCACGCGATTTTATCGTCAAGCCGTTCCAAGCGGATCGCGTTCTTGAGGCCGTTCGCAAAGCCGTCGGTTAAGGGCGGATTTTTGGAAATGAACAAATTTTTGCCGGCGTTGTTCGTGATGTCGGTATGTATATTGGTAAACTTGGAACCGGAGACTGCGGGAGCTGCGGGCGGGTATTTGGCGGGCTATGAAGAAGTCGAGCCGAAACCTTCCCCGGTTTCGTGGTGGTCTGCTTTTGCTTACCTTATCAGCTTGTTTGCCGTATTCGCGGTTGTTGTCGTCATGGCGTATTTCGCTGCGAGATTCATCGGCGGACGGTTTAATGCGCGTATGTCGGCAAGCGGCGGCAGAGTGCTGGAAAATTTGCCTTTGGGACCCAATCGCTCTGTCTGCGCCGTTGAGATGGCGGGCAGAGTGTTTTTATTGGGAGTAACCGACCACAACATAACCCTTTTGGGCGAAATTGAAGATCGGGATATGATTGAACATTTGCACACGCAAAGTATCGAAATGTCGGATCCCTTCTCAAAAGATTTCGGCACTCTTTCCGATTTGGTAAAGAAAATTCCGCCGCTGTTTCAAAAGAAAAATTAGTTTGCCGCCGGACGGTGAAAAAGTGAATTTGAAAAAATTATTCGGAACAATAAATTTCATAATTGTTGCTCTGGCGGCGTTTGCGGGAATCGCCGAAGCCGCGCCGCTCATTCCGAGCGTGGACGTAAACGTCGGGACGGCGGAAAATCCTCAAGACGTGGCAACAACTTTGCAGGTTATGGCGGTCTTGACGATTGTTTCGCTTGCGCCGGGAATTTTGATTATGACAACTTCCTTTGTGAGGATAGTCGTCGTTCTCGGTTTTTTGCGTAATGCCCTTGCCACTCAAAACGTGCCGCCGAATCAGGTAATTCTTGCTTTGGCGATGTTTTTGACGTTCTACATAATGTCGCCGTATTGGAGCCGGGCAAATGACGAAGGAATACAGCCCTATCTTGCCGGGCAAATTACGCAGGAAGAGGCACTGGAAAATACCCTTGCGCCGATACGCGAATTTATGTTTAAACAGACGCGGGAGGCGGATTTGGCGCTTTTCGTAAATCTTTCGGATTCGGAACGCCCGGAAACTCAAGAGGACGTTTCAACTTTTGTATTGGTTCCGGCTTTTATGATAAGCGAATTGAAAACCGGATTTCAAATAGGCTTTATGATTTATATTCCGTTCATAGTC
>CAJOPK010000054.1 GCA_905236255.1 uncultured Selenomonadaceae bacterium
CCGAGTTTGTCGGCAACGGCTTTATCTGTGGAAACAAGCGCATCACTTCTCCCGACCGGCAAAGAACTGTTTCCGATCGGAGCCATCAGTTTCCGAAGTTCGGCATCAAACGCAAGAACATAATCGACAATTTTTTGAGCACCCTTGTCAATATCCAAACGCTTGACCAATCGCGGATTTTGCGTACAAATTCCGGTCGGACATTTTCCGGTGTTGCAGGCATTACATCTGCCTTGTTCGTTTCCGACGCAACCCAAAAGTTGAATCAAAATTTTTCCGCAAAATACGCCGTTTGCACCCAAGCAAATCATTTTAAAAGCGTCCGCCGCCGCATTTCCCGTCATTCCGATACCGCCGCCGCCGTAAAGGGGAATTTGTCCCTGTGCGCCCTGTTCGACCGCAGCATTGTAACAATCGCGAATTTTTGAAACCACCGGATGCCCGGTGTGATCCAGTGAGATTTCGTTTGCCGCTCCGGTACCGCCCTGTATTCCGTCGATAAAAAATCCGCCGCAAATTTTATAAGGATCCCTGAGCAAATTGTTGTAAACCGAAACGGAAGTTGACGATGCCGCACATTTTATTGCAACCGGTACTCTGAAACCGAAAGCGGCATTTAAGGACAAATGCATTTTTTGAACGGATTCTTCTATCGAATAAAGTCCCTGATGATTCGGCGGAGAGGACAAAGTCGCTTTCGGAACTCCCCGAATTGCTTGGACGTGAGGAGCAACTTTTTCCGCTTGCAACAAACCGCCGTCACCGGGTTTTGCACCCTGTCCGATTTTTATCAAAACTCCCGCCGGATCCGTTTTCATTTTCGGCATGGCTTTTATTATTCTGTTCCAGCCGAAATGCCCGGACGCAATTTGAATTATAAAATATTTCAAAAAATCCGATTCAAGCAATTTTACCGGCATACCGCCCTCGCCGCTGCTCATTCTGACCGGCAAGCCGCATTTTTCGTTGAGATAACCGACCGCCATCGCAACGGCCTCCCAAGCTCTCGTTGACAATGCGCCGATTGACATATCCGAAAAAATCAAAGGATAAATCCAACGCACGGGCGGCATTTTGTTCATTATTTTCAAATTTCCGCCGTCCGATTGCAACGGCAATTCTTTCGGGGACAAAATCCTTCCCAAAGGAGATCTGATGTCAAAAGTATGACGCTGTGAGTCAAGGGAAGGATCGGTCATTTGAGAAATTCTGCCGACAATAATTTTATCCAAAGTTCTTTGAGCGTTCAAATTCGTTCTTCCGCCGCGCTTTATCGGGCCGGAGTCCCTCGCAAGCAAATTTCTTCTGTTGTCCGGATTTCTGACCGGACGAATTGCATTGTTGGGACAAACTTTTTCGCACATTCCGCAACCGCGACAGGAATTGTCCAAACTTGCGACTTGTTTTATAACCGGAATTGCAATTTGTTTGTGAATCGGTTCCGGAGTATCGGACTCGGAAAATGTGACGGATTTTCTTTGAACTTCAACTTTTATTGCCTTGAAAGTGCAAGACGCAACGCAACTCCCGCACATTGTGCAACGAGCCGCATTATAGTCAATTTTCCACATCAAATCATTGACCGCCAAATCTTGAGTTTTTACTGTTTCCATCTCGTCACCTTCAAATCATTGTCAATAACCACAACTTCCCGCTCATTCGGATAAATGTCGTTTTCAAAGTTTCGATCCGGCAAAATTTCGTTTATTCCGCAAACTTCCGAAGAAATTGCAACGGTCATGTCATCTCCCCCGACAACCACCGGACGCAATTTTTTTGAATCGCAACAGGTCATCATTCTGCCGTCCGGAAGTCCGGCAATAATCGTGTTGGGGCCGTTAATTTCCAAATGAGCCAAAGACTGACGGATTGAAAGCAAAATATCTTTGTCCGGTCTTTCGGCAATTTCCGCAAAAGGCAAAGGCGTTATAACGTGTTTGTAATAAGGAATTGACCATTTCAATTCATGCAAAACATAATGCAAAGTATACAAAAAATTTTGCGAATCGGACTCAAAGCCGATATAACCGCGATGAAGATTTTTTTGAAATTCTTTGTTTTTCGTGTAAAAAGTGTTTTCGCCGTTTGCACAAAGTGTGTAACCCTGCAAAAAAAACGGGTGAGCGGCATAACGGACGATTTTATAATTTGTGTTTTGCCGGCATTGGACAATTATATTTTTTGAAAGCAAAACGCCGTTGTCGTCCCA
>CAJOPK010000055.1 GCA_905236255.1 uncultured Selenomonadaceae bacterium
CAAGCGGACTTTGAAAATGCCTTCCCTTACGAAGAAACTCCGGATCAAATCCGGGCGATTGAGGAAATTAAAGCGGATATGGAAAGTCCGCAATCAATGGACAGGCTTATTTGCGGGGACGTGGGATTCGGAAAAACCGAAATTGCAATTCGGGCGGCTTACAAGGCGGCGATGAACGGAAAACAATGTGCGGTGCTTGCTCCGACGACGGTTTTGGCTTGGCAACATTATCACACTTTCAAGGAAAGATTTTCCGGATTTTTGCCGACGGTCGATGTAATTTGCAGATTCAGGACGGCGAAAGAGCAACGATTGACTTTGCAAAACGTAAAAGCCGGGAATGTTGACGTTTTAATCGGAACTCATTCGATTTTGAATACCGAAAGAATAAAATTCAAAGATTTGGGACTTTTGATAATTGACGAGGAGCAGCGATTCGGAGTAAAGCAGAAAGAAAAAATCCGGGATATGGCTGCCGGCGCTGACGTTTTGGCATTGAGTGCAACGCCGATCCCGCGAACTTTGCATATGTCTTTGGTCGGTGCAAGAGATATGAGTTTGATTGAAACTCCTCCGGCGGAAAGATTTCCGGTGCAAACTTATATTGTCGAAGACGACGACGAAATTTTGACCGGAGCGATCCGGCGGGAAATTCGGCGCGGCGGTCAAGTTTATTTCGTTTACAACCGGATAGAAACTATTGATTTAATGCGTGACAGATTGGCGGAACTTGTGCCGGAAGCAAAAATTCAAACCGCGCACGGTCAACAATCCGAAGAACTTTTGGAACAGATAATGATGGATTTTTTTGAAGGCGCGTTTAATGTTCTCCTTTGCACGACAATTATCGAAAACGGGCTGAATGTTGCAAATGCGAATACCATAATAATTTACGATGCGGATTCTTTCGGATTGGCGCAACTCTATCAAATGCGCGGCAGAGTCGGTCGTTCGCATAAAATTGCCTTTGCATATTTCGTTCACCGGGCGGATAAAGTTTTGACTGAAACCGCCGAAAAAAGACTTTTGGCAATGAAAGAATTTGCACAACTGGGAGCCGGTTTTAAAATTGCCATGAGAGATTTGGAAATTCGCGGCGCGGGAAATTTGCTCGGAGCTCAGCAGCACGGGCATATTGCAAGCGTCGGTTTTGAAATGTATTGCCAACTCTTGGAAGAAGCGGTCACCCGTCTTCAAGACAAAAAGCCGGAAGAAATTTCGGAAGAACCGGCAATTTCCATGAACTCGGTTGACGCTTACATTGACGACAATTATATTGCCGATTCGATGCACAAAATCGAAATTTACAAGAGATTGACGGCGATTGAAAGTTTGAAAGAAGCCGATGACCTTTTGGACGAATTGACCGACAGATTCGGAGATCCCGGCGAAAATGTTTTGAATTTGTTGCAGGTTGCAAAAATAAAATGCCTTGCAAGAAATTTGAAAGCAAAATCCCTGACCGAAAATAAATTGAACGTGACTTTGATTTTGGGCGAAAAGGCAAAAATTTCTCCGGAAGGTCTTGGAAAATTGATGAAACTTTTCGGCAAGCGTATAAAAGTTTCGCACGAAACGCAAACGATTTATTTAAGTTTTTCCGACAAAAAAAATCTCTTAAATCTGCTGATAAAAGTTTTGAAAATGCTTTCCGCTTGAAAATTTTGGCAAAAGCATCATATCGGACGGATTACCGTTTAAATTTTTCGATAACTTTTTTTGTTTATATTTTGTAAAAAATGCTTGCAAATGAAAGTTTTATGTGCTAGTATCCGGGCAATCGAAAACGGCGGCGGTAATTTTTGAGGAAACACGGACACTCAAACAAGAAATCTCCCGCCGAGATCGGTTAAATGTTTCGGGCGTTTGTGTTCGACGCGAACTTTGAAAATCGAACACATGATTTGAAAGGGAGATGTTTTTTATGAAAAAACCTCTTGCAGCTGCCTTGACGGCGGCTTTGGTAGTCGGTGCGGCTTCCACGACTTTTGCGGCAGCCAATCCGTTCAGCGATGTTCCGCAGGGTCACTGGGCTTATGCTTCCGTAACCAAACTTGCAAGCGAAGGCGTTATCGAAGGTTACGGCGACGGCAAGTATATGGGTAACCGCAACATCACGCGTTATGAAATGGCGCAGATGGTTGCGAAAGCTATGGCAAAACAGCCGACCGGCAACAATAAAGCCGAACTCGACAAACTTGCGGCAGAGTTCCGTGATGAACTCGACAATCTCGGCGTTCGCGTTGCCGAACTCGAAAGAAATGCCGACAAAGTAAAATGGAAGGGCGAATTGCGTTACACCTATCAGAGCAATCGCTTTGACAAGGCTTACGGCGCAAGAAAATGGAAAAACAACGTTGACGAAATGCTTCTCCGTCTTGAACCGGAAATGGAAGTCAACGATCATTGGAAAATCAAATCCCGTATTGATGCCAATGTAAACAGCATGAAGAAAGACACCACAACCGATGCCAAACTTCAACAGGCTTGGGCTGAAGGAACTTACGGCAGCTTCAATGTCAAAGTCGGTCGTTACAACAACTTGACAAGCTATGACCGTAACCTTATGTTCTTTAATCAGCTCTCCGGTGTCGAAGTCAATGCCGGTAATGTTTTGAAAGTTCAGGCTCGCGCGGGTCGTATGGATGTCGGCAATTTGAGATATGATGATGCGGTCGGTCTTGTGAGAACAACCGACAACAATTTCAACACCGGCGAAAAATACTCCGCGAATGATCCGATGAATATGCAGAGCATCGCTTTGACCTACAAACCGGGTAAAGTCCTTTCGTTGACCGGTGCCTACTACCACTTCAATTCCGATATGTTCCGCAATTCCGCTTATACAAAGAATATGACTACGGATGATGCGAATATTTGGGAAGTTGCAAGCACGATCAGACTCGGCAATTTCGGTATCGTCGGTGCATATCTGCGCAACACAAAGGCCGATTACTACAAACATTCTCACGTTGCCGAAATTAATTACGGTGCGGCAAAGAGAGATAAACCCGGCACTTGGATGGCTTACGCCTCCTACCGTTATCAGGGCATGAGCGTTTCGATGGACGGCGCGAACGATGGCGCGATGTACAACACCAAAGGTTGGGAATTTGGTACGCAGTACACTCTCTTCAAAAATGTTCAGGTCAAGGGTATTTACTTCAAAGGTAAACAGCTCCAGAACAATGAAGATGCCGAAAAACTCTTCGGTCGTGTCGAGTGGTTCTTCTGATAAGATAATCACGCTTTCACAAAACCATAATAACAAACTCAATCATACAACCCGGAAAGTCATCTTTCCGGGATTTTTTTGCAAAAATTTTCGTCAAAAAAAGAGTCCCTTCAAAATTTTTGAAAGAACTCTTTTTTTATTTTTGCCGCAATTTCAATTAACGGACATTCATTGAAAGATCGATAAATTTGTTTGCAAGTTTGGCTTTCTGCAAAACTTCTTCCGTAATATCCGCGCCTTCTTCAACGATGACCGCACCGGTATCCGCCGTGATCGTCCGGGTTGCTTTTTTGCCGAGCAGGAAACGACGATGACGTTCTTCGGTGGCTTTTTCGGCCGCCGCAGATTTTTTCGGAGCCGGTTTTGACTGATTTGCCATTGCGCGTTGCAGAGCCGCTTTCAAGGCCTCAGCCTGTTGGGTCATTGCCGCAGCTTTTGCGGGTTCAGGTTCGGGAGTCGGAGCAACTTCTTCAGTCGGCATTTCCGGCATTACCGGAGCAACTTCTTCAGTCGGCATTTCGGGAACTTCCGGAGCAACTTCTTCAGCCGGCATTTCGGGCATTACCGGAGCAACTTCTTCAGCCGGCATTTCCGGTTCCGGTGTCATGACTTCTTCAATGTTTTCGGGCAGCATGTCGGTTGCGGATTCGGAAACCGGAATTGACTCGACCGCCGGCATTTCCGGAGCAACTTCTTCAGTCGGCATTTCGGGCATTTCCGGCGCGGGATTTTCCGCAACAAAATCGGCGACCGGTTCCGGGGCATAATCAGCCGCCGGAGACTCAATCGCCGGTTCCGTATTAAAACTGCTTATGAATTCAGTTTTTTTTTCCGCATCCGGATCGATAACGGTAACCTGTTTTCCGAAAATGGAAATCTGATCGGCCGTGACTTCAGAAGTCGTCCCGTCCGGAGCGGTAATTTCGCATTTTTCGATTTTGCCGTCGTCGCCGATAAAAAGTTCGGTAATTTTGCCTTGAATCGTACCGTTTTTGGTAATGGCTTTCGTGCCGATTACGCGAATGTTTTCGTCAAGAAGTGTTTCGTAATCGCCGGCTTCGTCAAGTTTGAGAATGTTTTCGCTGTGAGTGACCGTAACCGCATCGTCGCCGATTGCAATAACCGATTCGTAGGGAATGAGTTTTACTCCGCGATACCAATCTTCGTCCTCAATCGTAATTGCTGCGACAAGACCGTTTTTGGCATCAATAAGCAAAGTTTTGCTCATGCCGAGCTCGCGCCCTTCGGTAATGCTGATTACCGGCAAGCCCAAAATTTCCACACTTTTCTTCATTGGCTTTACCTCCGTTTTATTTTTTATTTAATCGTCTGCGCGGGAATTTGCCCGATTGGATTGAAACTCCGTTTCAATTTCCTGCAGATACGCTTGCGAAATTTGACTGAACGGCGTATTCAGTGCGCGATGTTTTAAAAGCACCGATTGAACCGTTTTCAGATAAGAAAGATTCTTTTTAAATTCCCGGCGCGCATCGGAATTTCTTTCGACCGCCGGAAGATTCAAAGCCTCTTCGTAAGTCTTTATTGCCTTTGTGTAAGATGCCTGTTCTTTATAGATATTTCCCAAATCTATTGCGATAAAAGGCGCGTATTCGTCGGTTGAATATTCTTCCAATGCCTTTTGATAAGCCGCGATTGCCCGGTCGATGTTTCCGGCATTTTTTTCGGCGTAAGCATAATCCAAAATATCATCCAAAGATTCTATTTCTTCTTCCGAAATTTCTTCCGGCGTTGAAGTTGATTCGGGAATTTCTTCTTCCGAAATTTCTTCCGGCGTTGAAGTTGATTCG
>CAJOPK010000056.1 GCA_905236255.1 uncultured Selenomonadaceae bacterium
TCTTTCAAAACAATTTTTGCGAAATACGCGAGAACCGCAACCAATACCGCCAAGCCGAAAATTTCCGGAACAATCGAGCCGGCAAATTCCGGACTTACGACACTCAAAGGAGAATCGTCTCCGCCGTTTGAAACGGAAATTACAATCAATGCCGCAATCAAAACGCCCGTTATACTTTCACCGACAATGAAACCGGACGCAAGAAGTGTTCCGCGTTTTTTTCCGGCTTGCAATTTTTCTGCAATTTCTTCCTCACTCTTTCCGGCAAATTTGTTGAGAATTTTTTTGTCAAGGAAATATCCGAGCAGGGCACCGACGACCAACGGAGTTTGCAGGGAAGGCGGCAGATAAATTCCCATACCGACGGCAAGCGGCGGCAAGGCATATTTTGTGTTGCGGGTAAGGAAAACATTCAACGCGACAAGGACAATTCCCAAAACCATTCCGATTTGAATGTATTGCCAATCAAGGGAAGAGGAAAAAATCCCCTGCGCTATTGTTGTCATCAGGGCGGCTTGAGGTGCGGCAAGCGCGTCGTCCGGATTCATTCCCGGACGGGGAAAAGCTCCCGGAAATCCGTATGCCTCATACAAGAGATTCATTACCGGCGCAATTACGAAAGCCCCCACAACACAGCCGATTATCAATGCAATTTGTTGACGTGCCGGAGTTGCTCCGACCAAAAATCCGGTTTTCAAATCCTGAATATTGTCATTTGAAATGCAAGCGACCGCCAAAATTATCGAAGTTATGAAAATTGCCGTTGCCGTTGCAAATTTTTCTCCGCCCGGCAAATCAAATATTCCGAACGAATTGCAGACGGCAAAAATTATCAATGACGAAATCAATATTGCCAAGATCCCAATTCCGGAAATCGGGCTTGACGAAGAACCGATTAAACCCGCCATGTAAGCACAAGCCGCAGCGACCAAAAATCCGGTCAAAACAGCAACCGACACACCGACAAAGATTATTGTCACGGACTGATTGAACGGCAATCCCGCCGGCACTACGAAAGAATAAAATACGCCGAAAATTCCGGCAAGCGTCACAAGAAAAATTATCGCTATGCTTTTCATCGACATATCCGTATCCGTGCGGTGAGTTGCCTTTTCGCTTTCGGACATTTTCATCGACGCAAAAGATTCTTTCATTCCGTCAATTACCGGTTTTGCCAAAGTCAGCAAAGTCCAAACCGCCGCAACCCCCATCGCGCCCGCGCCGATCAAACGGACTCTTTCCGAATAAACCGCCTTTGCAAAATCTTGCATTGTCTGCCCTTCCGCCGGAATTTCCGTCAAAGTGTAATAGGGGACAAAACCCGCCCAAGCAATTAAAATTCCGAAAAGCAGAGCCAATCCGCTTGTAATTCCTATCAAATATCCGGCTCCGATAAGTGCGGAAGAATATCCGAGCGGCATTTGAGTCATACCTTTTCCGAGCGGTATCCAAACGGAAAGCCCGTCCGCCAAAAATTTAAATCCGTTCGTGCAAAGCGAGATTATCGAAGAAATTATTCCGCCGCTCAAAATTTCTTTCAAGCCGGATTTTTCGCCGGCGGAGGCACTCCCGACTTTCAAAATTTCCGCCGCCGCAACGCCTTCCGGATAAGGCAGATCACTGTGTACGACCATCGCCCGACGCAGGGGAATTGTGAAAAGTACTCCCAAACAGCCGCCGAATGCCGAAACCAACAAAGTCTGCCAAAATTCCAAATGCTGCCAATAACCGATCATCAACATTCCGGGAATTATAAAAATTATTGCGGACAAAGTTCCCGCCGCAGATGCCTGCGTCTGAACCATGTTATTTTCCAAAATGTTGGAGTCTTTGTACATTTTTAAAATTGCCATAGAGATTACCGCCGCCGGAATTGCCGAAGAAAAAGTCAGACCAACTTTCAAGCCCAAGTAAACATTTGATGCCGTGAATATTACCGTCAAAATTGCGCCGAGCAATATCCCGCGAAAAGTCAATTCAGGTAACCTCAAATCATGATTAAAAAATTCCGAATTGCCGTTTTTCAAAATTCCTGCCCCCGTTAAACCATTTTTAATTTTGTTTCATTATAATCTATAAACTTCAAATTTTCAAAAATTTTTTTAACTGTTGACTAACTTTGAAAAAATCGGCATAATTCCCCCGCTTGCGTAAAGTTTTTATTTAAGGCATTACGTCCGTTTTCCGGAAATTTTTTCGGTGATTCGTGCGGCGATTTTTTTGCAGGGGAATTGAAATGTTGACCGAAAAGGCAACGGGAAGTATAATTTTTGAGAAAGGATGCGAATAAAAATGCCGGAACTTCAGAATTTTACTCAA
>CAJOPK010000057.1 GCA_905236255.1 uncultured Selenomonadaceae bacterium
CGCCGTCAATCTTTCGTCTTGAATTGCCGATTCCCTTTGCAGATCGGCAATTTTTTCTTCCGTGTCGGTCATGATAAATCACTTCCCGTTATTCAAAGTCAAATCCAAAAGAGCCATTCTCACGGCGACACCGTTTTGAACCTGATCATGTATGGCGGAATTTTCGCAGTATGTAACATCATTTGAAATTTCAAGACCTTTGTTTTGAGGACCGGGATGCAAAATCAAAACGTCCTCTTTTGCAAGGCGAAGGCGTTTTTTGTTGATTCCGAAAACCCGCGCATATTCGCGCGGTGAAGGGAAAAGCCCCGCCTGTTGACGTTCAAGCTGAATCCGGAGAACATTTACAACGTCGGCATTTTTTATCGCGTCCTCGACATTTTCATAAATTTCCACGCCTTTAAATTCAAAGAAACGCGGCAACAAAGTTTTCGGGCCGGCAAGACAAACTTTCATTCCCATCTTTGTCATGGCAAAAATATCGGATCTGGCCACGCGACTGTGCAAAATGTCCCCGACAATCGCAACTTTCAAGCCGGCAAGTCTGCCCTTTGCCTGCTCAATCGTAAACAGATCCAAAAGAGCTTGGGAAGGGTGAGCATGCGCGCCGTCGCCGGCATTTATTATTATCGGCTTGACGACTTCCGAAGCGTATTGCGGCGCACCTTCAGATTTATGCCGCATGACAACCGCATCAACGCCCATAGCCTCAACCGTCCGGAGCGTATCGCGCAGACTTTCGCCCTTGACGATACTGCTTGTGCCGGTATTTATGCTTACAACGTCCGCGCCGAGATATTTTCCGGCAAGCTCAAATGAAGTCCGCGTTCTTGTACTCGGTTCATAAAAAAGATTTATGATTGCGCGTCCCTTCAAATTATCGACTTTTTTAAACTTGCCGCGAATAATTTTTTTCATTTCGGCGGCGGTTTTCAGGACAAGACGAATGTCTTCCGGCGAAAAATCTTCAATCCCGATTATGCTTTTTCCGAACAAATTATTTTCCATCTTTTCGTCAACCACCTTTCACTCAATTCAAAGATTTAAATTCATCGAAAGGCCAAAATACCAATACCGCTTTGCCTTTAATTAAATCAAGCGGAACAAATCCCACGTCCGGAAAACGGCTGTCCTCCGAATTGTTTCGATTGTCGCCCATCACGAAAATCGTTCCTTCCGGAATGGTGGTTTTCGGATATTCGGTGCGCGTTTTTTCCAAAATATAATCTTCATGCAAAAGGCTGTCGTTTACATAGACGCGCCCTTCTTTGATCTCTATCGTATCTCCCGCCGTTGCAATTACGCGCTTGATAAAATCACGGCTCGGATCGCGCGGATAACGGAAAATCAAAATTTCACCTTTCAAAGGATCGCGCATACGGTAAACAAATTTATTGACGACCAATCTTTCTTCATGTTTCAAAGTCGGACGCATGCTCGGACCGTCCACAACATAAAGTTCGACTATGAAAGTACGAATCAGCAACGCAAGAATAACTGCCGCAGCTATTGAAAATACCCAATCCTTTGCTTCTTCGGCGATTGAACTCATTTTAAAAGATCTCCCCTTTTATTGTATAACTCTTTTTGTTTAAAAGTGTTCAAACTCATCCCCGTTGTCTTTTCTGCCAAAATTGCAACTATCCTGCAAAAAAGACGGGAAAATAATATTTGCGGATTTTTGAATTGAAGTTTGGAAAATTTTTTCAAACGGCTTTACAAAATTTTAAACAGCTGTAAAATCTTCCGGTGTACGGATTTTATTTTTTGGAAAGGCGTTGATTTAAAAATGGATACAAAAAATGTAATCATAGTCGGTGTGGGCGGTCAGGGTTCTCTTTTGGCAAGCAAAATTTTGGGACATTTGCTGACTAATGCCGGCTTTGACGTAAAAGTTTCGGAAGTTCACGGAATGAGTCAGCGCGGCGGCAGTGTCATCACTTATGTCCGTTTCGGCGACAAAGTTTTTTCTCCGACGATCGACAAAGGACAAGCGGATTTTATAGTTTCGTTTGAAATTTTGGAAACGGCGCGCAATTTGGATTATCTTAAACCTTCCGGTCAAATTGTCACAAATACTCAACAGATCGACCCGATGCCGGTAATTACCGGAGCGGCGGAATATCCGGAAAATCTCGTTGAAAAAATTCGTGCAAAGGGCGTAAAAATTGATGCGATGGATTGTCTCAGTCTTGCGCGTGAAGCGGGTTCTCCCAAAGCCGTCAACATTGTTTTGCTCGGAAGATTGTCACATTATTTTGACTTGCCGGAATCGGCTTGGTTAAATTCTCTCAAGGCAAATGTCCCGGAAAAATTTTTGGAACTCAACAAAAAAGCCTTTGAACTCGGTAAAAATTTTCAAGGCTGAAACCTGTTAATTTTTTCACCTTTTAATTATGCCGGCACAACGGGTAAGATATTTTCAATCGGCATAAAAAATTCTTTGCCCGGTTCCGCCAAAAAATTTGCGGCGGTAATATCCGTCAGATCTTTCAAAAAATCTTCAACTTCCGCCGGCAAAATAAAAAGAGTCAAAGTTACAACGTCCGAATACTCCGAATCGGAGATTGGGATTTTTTTTTCTCTCAAAAAATTTTCAACCTTTGCCAAAAAATTATATTCAATCGTCACGGAAATTTTTTTCAGAACGGTCATTTGCACAATTTTTGCGGACGAAATTCCGAGCGAGGCACAATGCGAATAAGCTCGAATCAATCCGCCGGCACCGAGTTTTATCCCGCCGAAATACCTTGTGACGACCGCCGCAACATTGGTCAATTCGTTTTTCTTTATCGTTTCCAAAATCGGATTTCCGGCAGTTCCGCCGGGTTCGCCGTCATCATTTGATTTTTGTTTGTCCCCGTTTTCGCCCAAAATCCACGCCGAACAATTATGCGTCGCATCAAAATATTTTTTGCGGACGGATTGAACAAATTCGCGGGCTTCATCTTCATTTTCCACATTCTTGACATGAGCGATAAATTTTGACTTTTGAATTTCGTAATTCGCCGAAAAAATTTCTCCGGCGGCAACGGTTTTATAATTTTTCATTTTGCCGCCTCCTTTTCAAATTCTTCCGGCAAAGTCAATTCGGCGCGAACGGCTGCGACCTCTTCGGCTATGAAAAGTCCCGCCGGTGATTCGCGAATCATTATTTCGTTGATTTTCTTCTTCAAAACTTCCGGGTTGTTTTTGGCGACCGGATAAGCCGATTCCTTTGTCATTGTTACGGTTTTTGTCTGGGCATCGGCGTAAGTCTGCATTTTTTTTATCAAGCCGGAAACCCGCCCGGAAATTTTGTCGTCCAATCCTTTCGGGACTTCGACCATGTGAACTTTTAACTGTTCGTCCAAAACATCCTTTTCAAGTTCGGACATTTGATCGTAAAAATCCCCGATGTCCGGATCTTCACCTTCAGCCTTGAAATTTTCAATCAAACCGTGATACCGCCGCCAATTTCCGGCAAGTGTGTCAATATCCTTTTGATATTCGGCATACCAATCGGCAAAAATTTTTTGTTGCGAATGAATTTTTTCGATTTGTGCCGGAGTAATTTTTACTTCCTCATTTGAACTCCGTTCGTGGATTGCAACCGCCGCAATAAAGACAATCAGACAAATTGCACAAAAATACGGGAAAAATCTTTTGTTGGGCAAAAATTTGTAAATTGCCGCCAATGCGACCGCCGCCGCAATCAAAAGTGCGTAACTCATTTTTTTGCAAACCTTTCAAGCCGTTCAATGTAAAGCGCGTGAATTTTTTTGAAATTCCCCAAGCCGTTCGGATTTACGCGAACTTCAAAATTTAACCTTTCAAGCCGCGACTTCCACGAATTTTTATCCTCTCCGGCAATATCTTCCGCAAGGTGAACTCCCCCGTTAAAAAGCATGGGGGCAAGCAAAATTTTCTTTGTGTTGCGATTTTTTAAACGTCCGGCAACATCGTCAAAATTCGGCGTGTCGTCCGGCTCGACGACTCCCACGTGAATTTTTTCGGAAATTTTGTCGGCAAGCGTTTGAACATTTTCGTAAATCGGATTGTGCCGGTGCGGTGAACCGTGACCGATTAAAATTAAATCCTCGTCCTCCTCCGGAATGAAACATTCCAAAACGGTTTTGACGATTTTTTTGTTGAAGTCCGAATTTAAATCCGGATCAAAGAGCGGCGGCAAAATTTCAACGTCCTCCGCCGCGCAGGGTTTAATTTTGTAATCAAATTCTTCACCCGGCGTAATATGTGAAGGCAGGACAATCATTTTTTTGTAACCGGCGGCTCTGAGTTCCGAAATTTTTTCCGGCAAAGTTTTAATTTCAATGCCTTTCGACTTCAACTTTTTAATCATAAAATTTGAAGTGTAAGCCTGTGCAAAATCGAAGGTCGGGAAATTTTTTTGAATTTCTCCGGCAAGCGCATCTATTGTTGAAGAACGAATTTTCTCGTCCGCAGATCCGAAACTTGTCAAAATTATAATTTGTCCGCTCATTTAAAAATTCTCCTTCCGCAAAATAATCCCGCCGCCGATAACTTCATCTTCATCATAAAAAACTATCGACTGACCCGGAGTAACGGCGCGTTGCGGCTCATCAAATTCCACAAAAATTCTGTCGTCAATTTTTTTTGCGGTACATTCGGCAACTCGCGGACCGTAACGAATTTTTGCCGAAAATTTTTTCGGAAGTTCCGGCGGATAAATCCAATGAACACTTTCGGCGGTCAAAGTCTTTGAAAAAACTTCCTCATTTCCGCCGGCAATCACCCGCCGATTTTTTACGTCCAATCCGGAAACATAAAGAGGTTTTTCGGCGGCAATTCCCATGCCTTTTCGTTGACCGATCGTAAAATTTGCAACGCCGGAATGATGCCCCAAAACTTTCCCGGAAGTATCGACAATTTCGCCCGGCTTTAAAGCATCGGCATCCGGCGCAAATTTTGAAATAAAATTTTTATAATCGTCGTCCGGCACAAAACAAATTTCCTGACTGTCACTTTTTTTTGCAACGGGAAGGTTAAAATTTTCGGCAAGCCGGCGGGTTTCATCTTTTGTCATTCCGGCAAGCGGCAGAAGAATTTTGCTTAAAAGTTCCGGCGTAAGATTGTACAGTACATAAGATTGATCTTTTTTCAAGTCGTCGGCTTTTTTGAGTTTGTATCTTCCGTCCTCAAAAATTATTTTTGCGTAATGACCGGTTGCAATAAAATCCGCGCCGAGTTCTTCCGCAAATTTCCAAAGCCGCCCGAATTTGATTTTTCTGTTGCATTGAACGCAGGGATTTGGCGTGCGACCGCGCAGATATTCGCCGATAAAATAATCGATTACGTCCGATTTAAATTCTTCCCGAAAATCGGCAACGTAATAATCAATTTTCAAATGATCGGCGACGAGTCGGGCATCTTCAATTTCCGGAAAACTTTCGGCATCTTTGAGTTTCATGGTAATTCCGAAAACATCATAACC
>CAJOPK010000058.1 GCA_905236255.1 uncultured Selenomonadaceae bacterium
TCTGACGAGAAAAGACGAACCGGAGCACAAAGAGAAATAATAAATTTGTTAATGAATTTTAATATTTTTATCATTTTTCATAACATGACTTGAAATTTTGTTTTGAGAGGTTTTGAAAAAATGTTTTTTAAGCCGGCAAAAATATTTTTCGCGGTTGCGGTTTTCGGCGCGTTTACATTTTCTTTCGGATTTAACCTGCCGAAAGTTTTTGCGGTTTACGAATCGGATTCCGATACCGGCACGACGTTTTTTGATTACATTGAAAATGCCAAACGCGAACGGCGGGCAAATATGTTGACCGACGAACAGAAAAAATTGCTTGAAGATGTCGAAACGGCAAAGCAACAACTTCCCAAGCCCACGGATCCCGAAAAACCTTTTCCGGCAATCTTTGAAGGCGACGACATGGTTTACGATGCGGTCACCGGCGAATTTAAAGCGACGGGAAAAGTTTTCGTCACCCAACTTGACGGTCACAGATTTCAAAGCGGCGAGGCTTCCGGAAATTTAAAGACTCAAGATATTTATATCGAAGGAAAATCTCACATGCTCCAACTTTCGCCAAATGCGCCGCGCGTCACTTTCGACGGTTATCACACGGTTTACAATTACGGCACGCAAATGGGAACGATGGAGGCCGGCAGCGGCAGAGCCGGAGAATATTACATTACCGGCAAAAAATTTGAATTTTATCCGGATCACGTCGTAATAACGGACGGAACTCAAACACGTTGCAACGCAAAAGTTCCGGACTATCATTTGAGCGCGAAGAGAATTGAAATTTGGCCGGATCGGATAATGCGAATGTATAACGTCAAATTTTTTCTGAAAAAGACCTGCGTCGGAACAAAGGCTTACGAAGAGCGCAAACTTGACAAAAAGCATGACACATATCTTCCCCGTTTCGGCTACAATTCGGATCACGGCTTTTATGTTCGCGACACTTTCGGATTTCCGATAACGGATCATTTTACCGCCGTTTTAAATGCACACATTGAAACAAAACAGGGTGTTCGCAGTAACGGTGAACTGCATTACGGCAACAGAAATTTTGTTTCCCGGTTGCGTTACGGTTATTACAGTGACAGCGACGTAAACTGGCTCAAAAGAGAACCTTCCCTTGAGTCGATTTACGAAAAACATTTTCACGCGTTGCCTTTGACTTACAAGCTCCGTTATGAATTCGGTCGTTGGCGCGAAGAAAGAAAAGTTGCTTTGCACGAAGAAACCGAATTCGGGTTGTATCACGATCCGATTTGGCTGGGAAAATATATTCTGTTTTTGGGAACTTCTTACAAAATTACGGAAGACGATCCCAAAGGAATTTATAAGCCGAGAGGAAAAAACACCGTGCGCGGTATGAATTACGATGCGGTTTTGGGCAGACAATTCGACGACAGATTGGCCGCCTTTGTCGGTTATCACTTCAGCAAAAACAATTCTCAAAATTCACTGTTCAAATACGATCTTGACGACTATTCGCAAAAATTGGAAACCGGCATAAGCTATCAACTGACACATAACGACAGATTTGTAGTCGGCTGGAAATTTAACACCGGGTCGGGCAAACTTGAAGATACGGATTATTTCTGGTATCACGATTTGCACTGCTCGCAGGTGATTTTGAGATACAGAGCAAAACATCAGAATCATAAAGACGGAAATCGGTTTGAAGTTCATTGGGAATTTCTGCCGTGGTAAATGTGAAGTGGAAAAAAATCGGAACGGGGTGTAGATTTGCAGAAACTGACGAATATAACACAAAAATTTCAGGGGCGCAGAATTTTGGTTATCGGCGACATGGTTGCCGATGTCTACGTTGACGGGCAAATTTCGCGCATTTCCCGTGAAGCTCCGGTTCTCGTTCTCGAAGAACGGGGCGAAAGAGTTGTGGCGGGCGGCGCGGCAAACGTCGTCGCAAACGTGGCTGCTCTGGGCGGTGAAGTTTATGCCGTCGGGGTTTTGGGTGACGACAAAAATGCCGAAAGCCTGCGAAAAATTTTGGGCGGTTATCAGGTTCATCTTGAAGGATTGGTGCGCGACAAAAGTCGTCCGACGGTTTCAAAGACCAGAATTATTGCCGGCGGTCGGGCGACCGTCAGTCAGCAAATTGTCCGGATTGACCGGGAAAGCAAGGAGCCGCTTTCAAAAAAAATGGAAGCCGAACTTATTGCAAAGATCGACAAAATTTTGCCGAACGTCGAAGGAATTGTCTTGAGTGATTACGGCTCCGGGACAATCACCGACGCGATCAAAAAATGGTTGATTCGTTACGCCAACAAAAACAAAATTCCCGTCATTGTCGATTCCCGTTATCGTATCGGCGAATTTAACGGCGTGGGTTTTGTCAAGCAAAACGATTCGGAACTTGCCGCTTTCATCGGTCACGAATTGACGGACATGACTGCGCTTATTGATGCCGGGACGAAACTTTTGCAAGCGGTAAATGCAAACGGAGTTTTGATTACGCGCGGTGAACTCGGAATGAGTTTGTTTGAAAGATCCGGCGCGGTTCATCATATTCCGGTAACCGACAAAAGTGAAGTTTTCGACGTTTCCGGCGCGGGCGATACCTGCGTTGCCGCATTTATTTTGGCGGTGACTTCCGGCGCAAGTCCGGCGATTGCGGCGCGTGTTTCGAATTATGCCGCCGGAATTGCCGTAAGAAAACTCGGAACAAGCACCGTCAATTTCGTCGAACTCGAAAAAGTTCTCGAAAAAGTCAAGTGAGGTAAATTTAAAATGCTGATTTACAGGAAAGTTCTCCCGGAATTTTGCAAAATTCTGCGCGACGGCGGCAAAAAAATTGTCTTTACCAACGGCTGTTTCGATATCATTCATGCCGGTCACGTCAGATATTTGACGGAGGCGCGGGAACTCGGCGATCTGCTTTTCGTCGGATTAAATTCCGATTCTTCCGTCAGACGTTTGAAAGGTGAAAGTCGTCCGATAAACAACGAAATAAATCGTGCGGAAGTTCTGCTCGGATTGAAGGCGGTCGATTACGTTTCGATTTTTGATGAGGACACGGCGGAAGGAATTATAAGCGAAATTAAGCCGGATATTTACGTCAAAGGCGGCGATTACGATTTAAACAATTTGCCGGAAGCAAAAATTGTGCAAAGTTACGGCGGTCACGTCGAATTTATAAAATTTGTGGAAGGACTTTCCACGACAAACATTGTACAAAAGATTTTGAAATCCTGATTTATAAAAATTTTCCGATGCACCGGAGGTGCAAAGATGTTTGATTTTTTTTCCGGGACGGAAGATGTTGTCTGTCCGCACTGTTTAAGAAAAATAAGTTTCGGCGATATTCGCTTTTATTGCGAAACGGGCGACGAACGCCGGCATGAAGTTTCTCCGACTTTGGCGGACAGATTTAAAAAGCGTCTGCCGGTCTGTCGAAGAAATTTTTGCCAAAACAACGGACTGACCGTAAGCGCGGCGGAATGTCGTCACTGCGGGGAACCTTTGCCGCCTCAAATTTTGTTTCACGATCGTTATTTGAGTGTCTGCGCCGTGGGGGTTGCCGGTGCCGGAAAATCAAGTTATTTGACGACTTTGGTTCACGAACTCAAATATTCCGGACTTCCCTGGGTCTTGCAGGCGATGGACGTGGAAACAACGGAACTTGCCCAATCCGGAGAGTATAACGTTTACGAGGCGCGCCATTGTCCGGCGGGGACGAAATCCGGAGAGGCTCCCCGTCCTCAGCTTTGGACAATTTTGGACAATTCCGAAAAGACGGATAAAATCCCTACCTGCGCCCTGACAATATACGACGGCGCGGGCGAGGATTGCGAACACATAGGATATACCGCAGCCGACAAGCAAATTGCCCGGTATCTTTCCGGGACGAAAATGCTTCTGATAATCTTTGATCCCCTGCTTCTTCCCGGAGTGCGCAGCGAAATTTTGCCGGAAGTTTTAAATGCGTCAATGGCAATCGAACGGCAGACAAGCGCGCCGGCAAATATGGTAAGCATGATAAATTCTTTGGCGAATTATATTCGCGGAAGTTGCAATATTGCGCCGGGCAAAAGGATTGATCGAAATGCGGCGATTGTCATTACAAAAATTGATGCTTTGCGCGATATTGCCGGCGGATTCGGTTCAAGTTCCACGATAATGAAGGAAAGTCCGCACGCAAAAATGCGCGGCTTTGTCCAATCCGACAGCGAAATGGTTGATCTTGAAATTCGCGACTTCTTGACAAGGCAGGGAGAAACGGCTTTCCTTGATACGATAGATGCAAATTTCAGCCGGGTGAGGGTTTTCGGAGTTTCAAGTTTCGGAAGACCGCCGGATCAAAACAAGCGACTTGCAAAAGTTCACCCGCACAGGGTTTTGGATCCTTTAATGTGGATGCTTGCAAGCGAAAAAATTATTCCGACGGTCTGAAAAAGAGGGGGGCGGCAAAATTGGCTGAAAAAAATTCAAAAAATTTACTGAAACCGATTCATGAGGCGGTTGACAGACTTGTTCCCACAAACCGCGCCCTGATAAGTTTCGTAAACGAAAAAGTAACCGGAAAAGGTATTCAACGTTCAATCAACAAAGTAAAATTTCTCGAAAAATCCGAGCGCAGTTCAAAACAGCTTGCCCATGTCACAATGGACGAATTTCACAAGCATTTGCTTGAAAAGAAAGTTTCCGATGATGAATTTGAACTTCTCATGCAGGAGGCAACTTACATTCTTGACGATGCGGTAAAACAGGTCGAAAAAGTTTACGGCGATGTCCGCAGATATATAATCACCGGCGAACTTCGCACGGAATGTATAAGCCGGAATTACAAAAAAATTCCTTCCATGACCGATGCGCAAAATGATGCCATCGTCAAAGAAATGTTTTCGCTTGCTTTGGAATTTATCAACAAAGCCGAGAAGCCTTCCCTTGAAAATTTGGAGGAGGAATTTAAGAAGATAAATTACATAGCTTTGACTCTTTTCAATTTTGCAAATGCCACCGTCAATACCGCGCACGAAAACAAAAAAGCCGCAAAAGAAACCAAAAGTTACTTCAGTCTTTTGGATAAAATTTTTGACAGTTGAGGGGAAATAAACCGTGTCAAGGCGTGTAATTGATCTCGGTCTGAAATCCGGCGAAGTGACCGACAAAGATATACCGATTGCACTTATTTATTTCGGCAGGTTTGTTGTGCGCGATTGGTCGGAGCTTTTTTTTGCGGCAATAAAATGTCTTTATCTTGAATATCCCGAAACAATTCAAAAACTTTGCGGAACGGACAGCGGCAAGATTTTGTTTTTGCGGACAAACACCATTGATATGAAACGCCCGAAAAGAATTGCGCCGATAATTTTTTTGGAAACGGACAGAACGCCTTCCGAAATTTTGACGGCGATAAGAACGGTTTTTTATGCCGCCGGAGTTTTAAATATCGGAATGAAAATCGAAGTGACTTCACCGGAAGAAGACATTTCGACGGATTTGGAGAAAATTTTTTCGCCGCCGCTCTCAAAATCAAACGATTTGCCCGAAAAAATTCCCGCACCGAAAATAATCGAAAAGCCCAAAATGCCCGAATTTCATTCCGGTCAAAGTATTTCCGAAATGCTTGCCGCGCTTGACGCGATGCCGCCGCTTTCGCCGAAACATAAAATTCCCGTTTCGACCGAAAAATCAAAATCCGGTATTGAAGCGGAAGTTTTCGGAAGTCTTTTTTTCAATATCGGCGGGAAATTGTACGGCCCTTTTTCCACGGAAAAAAATCGTTATGTCGCCCTGATGAAATGCCTTGCCGAAAATTTTCCGAAAAAATTTCTTTCGCAAGCCGGAAAACACATAAACAGTTTGCACCGTTTGACTTTGGCGCAAGGCAGAGGGTATATGTATTTTGAGGAGCCGGTGAATTTGCCGAACAATTTTTGTATCGACAAAGGTTTTCCGGATAAAGTGCTTTTTGAAAACGAGCAATATTATTTGAAGGTCTGCGGACTGAACTTTTCGGACGTTATATTTTAAAAATTTTGGAGGAATTTAAAATGGAATTTATCAGCCGGCCCGGAGAAATAGAAAATCGAAGTATGGAAATAATCGCGCCTTATCTGAAGGGAATGAACTTGACGGAAGATGAGAAAAAAGTTTATTCCCGGATTATTCATGCCGCCGGAGACCCGGAATATGCGCCGATAATCAAAATTCATCCGGAAGCAATTTCCTCAATAAAATCCGCAATTTCCGCCGGCAAAAATATTTATGCCGATGTCGAAATGGTACGCACCGGAATAAACAAAAGAGTTTTGAAAAAATTCGGCGGTGAAGTTTTCTGCAAAGTTTCCGATGATGAAGTCCGTAAATTTGCGGAAGGAGAAAAAATTACCCGGTCAATGGCGGCGATGAGAATCTTCGGAAAAGATTTAAAAGGATCGGTTGTAGCTGTGGGAAATGCGCCGACGGCACTTTTTGAAGTTTTGCGGCTTGCGCGGGAAGAAGATATTTGTCCGGCTGCAATAGTCGGAATACCTGTGGGTTTTGTGGGGGCGGCGGATTCAAAAGCGGAATTGGCGGCACAAAATAAAATTCCGTTTATCACGGTTTCCGGAACAAAGGGCGGAAGTCCGATTGCCGTTGCCGCAATAAACGCAATTTTATATATGATTGACGAAACGAGGGGACTTTAACCTCAACCTTTGTTTACGATGAAACTGTAACCGGCATCAAACGATTCTTCCACCGGAAGTGAAATTATGCCGTCCTTTTCGGAAATGTCGCCTTTGAAATCGGCAAAATCCGCATGACCGAGCCAAGGTTCAATGCAGAGGAAGGGCGCGCCTTCTTTCGTCCAAATTCCCCAGAACGGAAAACCTTTTGCCCGAACGGTAACGGACTTTTTGCTCTTGCGCGAACAAATCGAAACTTCATCGGATTTCAGATCGTCAAAGACAAGCGCGTCGTCTTTGAAAAGTTCGTAATTCAAGTCAAGTTCCTTTCCGTTCAAACAGGCAACTCTGTCATGAGAAAGAGGGCCGGACGGCAAAAGCATGATTCGCTCCGAATTTTCCGCACGATCGAATTTCAAATAACAGTCTTCAAATTTTTCGCCGTCAACAATCGGGCATTTGAGAGCGGGATGCGCTCCGATTGAAAAGTAAATTTTTTTGTCGTCAAGATTTTTTACCGTCCAGAGAAGTTCGACGGTATTTTCTTTCAAGACGTAAGCAATCTCCAAGCGGAATTTGTAAGGATAGACTTTCAAAGTTTCTTCGCTCCATTGAAGTGCAAAGACCACTTCGTCCGCCGCCTCGCGAATACATTCAAAATCTGAAGTACGGGCAAAACCGTGTCCCGGCAAGTCATATTCTTTTCCTTCCGCACGATATTTTCCGTCAACAAGTTTGCCGACAATCGGAAACAGCACCGGCGAAGAATATTTCCACCATTTCGGATCCGAATCGAAAAGATATTCCGTGCCGTCGGAAATTTCGGTAATTGATTTCAATTCCGCTCCGCGATCGGCAACCGTAATTTTCAAAGCATCATTTTGCAAAGTGTGAATCATGAAAAATTCTCCTTCCCCAAAACATTAAAAAAACTCGCAGATAATTTTTCCGGATATTTTCCGGTGAAAATGTGAAAATCCTCTTTAATCCCGAAGAAAAATCGGCAATTCAAAAATTTTCAACCGATTTTTCAAAAGCCATACAGTCCACATTCTTTCGGCAAAATATCCGAAAATTCTGCGCGAACTTCCCGGAAGTTTTTCCACGTCAACGACCGACCGAAATTCTTGAAAAGCCGGAAGAATGAACGAAAACAACCATTTGCAATAAGCATCAAAAACGTGTTTGCGCGTGACAAACATATTGCACTTGTAAAACGAATAACCGCTTATTACTTTTTCAAAGGCTTCAAGATAGTCGGGTTGATTTTGTGCCAAAGATTTTTTGAGAATGTTTAAAGCCTTTCCGGTAACTTCTTCCCCCGCATCGTTGTAAAAATACTCCAATTGCGTCACATAAGTTTGTAACTCTTCTCCAAGCAAAATATCACATTTGTCGAGGAGTTCAAAAGCTCGCTGACCGGTTAAAATTTTATCGTCGGAAAAATTTTTCGGATCCGAATGAATCGGCAAATCCAAAAAATAGCGGCGATAATGTGCAAGTCCGATTATTTCGGCAGTCGAATTTTTCCACATATGATAGAACGCGGTCAATTCGTTCAGGTAAGGATTTAACCGGCTTATGTTGTCCCCGACATCGTCCGGGATAAATCCCAAATCTTTTTCGGCATATTTATGACCGGCATGAATCGTTACATATTCCGGCGACAAACTTTTCGGCGGATCAAATTTTTTGTGGGCGCAAATATAGATTTTCAAATCCTTTTTTCGTTTGCGACCGAGTACGAAAAGAACACCGCCGGAAATTTTTACTGCGGAAAAATTTTCAAATTCTTCTTTTGCGGAATTTAACCCTTTGAACGCATCGGAGTTCATTCTTGCGAAAATCAAAATGCCCGCACCGAAATTGTTTGTTTGTGCAAGAATATTTTTGAGTTCCTCAAAAGTTCGTTCCTTTGTGAAAAGGACGGCGGAATAATTTTTGAAACGACATTCTTCCGGTGAATTGTAAATCCGGTTGTAAAGATTTTCGCAAAGCGGAAATTTTTCTTCCGGTATAATTCCGTCAATCTCCGTCTTTAAATTTGCCGGTTTCAGGTTTACGAAACACTTTCCGAAATTGCCGTCAAAGTCCAAAATATTTTTCAGATTTAAACGCCCGAATGTCGCAAGCAAATCGAAATCAAGTTTCGGAGAAGAAAATCCGTCGCTCACATGTTCCCGGAAAAATTCAATCGTGCAAATTTGATAATTGAAAAGCCCGAGACCGTTAAACCTCCTGATAAAGTTAAGACGTTCGACGGTATCGGTAAAAACGCAGTAATCAATTTTGCCGTCGTCAAAAAATCTTTTGATCGTTTCAATCGTAAAAATTTCGGGGTCTTTTGAAATTTCGGATCCGATCACCGGAAAAAATTTTAATTTTTTCGGCAAATCAAATTCCACACGACCGAGAACGGCAACGGTTTTGCCGACGTTTTTTTGAACAAAGTCGTTAAAATTTCCGCAAATCAAAATACTCGGAATGTATCCGCGCAAATTTTCCATAAAAATCCCTCATTTGACTTTTGCTCCGACAGGCATTTCCGTCGTCAAAACTTCCAATTTGTTGCCCTTGCCTGCCGCCAAAATCATACCTTGCGATACAACGCCGCGAATTTTTGTCGGTTTCAAATTCATGACCAAAATTACATTTTTCCCGACAAGTTCATCCGGTGAATAATATCTTGCAACTCCGGAAACGACTTCGCGAATTTCGCCGTCGCCCGGATCAACCGTCAATTTCAAAAGCGCGTCGGTTTCCGGAATTTTTTCGGCGGTCAAAACTTTGACAACCCGCAAATGAATTTTTGAAAAGTCCTCAATCGAAATTGTTTCTTCTTCGGATTTTTTTGCCGGAGATTTTTTCTTTTCGGATTTTTGTACCGGCTCCGGTTTTTCGACTTCAATGCGCGGGAAAAGTGCTTCAGGTTTTCCGACTTCATGATTTTTTTCAAGTTTGCCGAAATCAGTCGCGTCCTCAATCGTAATATTCTCAAAAGACCCGGAAATTTTTAACTGCTCATGAATTTTGCGGGCAGTTGCCGGCATGAAAGGCGAAATCAAAATTCCGACAATTCGGAGAGATTCGGCAAGATTGTAAAGGACGTTTGCAAGATTTTGTTTTTGACTTTCATCTTTTGCCAACTTCCAAGGCATTGTTTCGTCAATGTATTTGTTGGCACGACCTATGAAAGTCCAAATAATTTTGACGGCATCGGAAATTTGCATGGACTCCATGAGATTGTAATATTCCTCGACGGTCTTTAATGCGGCAGATTTAATTTCCGAATCAGTTTCACTTTCGCCGGAAGATTCAAGCAAAATACCGCCCTGAAATTTATCGATCATATTCAAGGTTCTGTGCAGAAGATTACCCAGATCATTGGCAAGATCCGAATTTATCCGGGTTATCAGTGCGTCGCGATTGAAATTTCCGTCCTGTCCCAAAGTAATTTCGCGCAGAAGGAAATATCGAATTGCGTCCGCGCCAAATTCCTCGATAAGCAAAATGGGATCCACCACATTCCCCTTTGACTTTGACATTTTGTCGCCTTCGATTACAAGCCAGCCGTGACCGTAAACTTTTTTGGGGAGTTCGATCCCCAAAGCCATCAAAATGCAACCCCAGATGATTGTGTGGAATCGGACAATTTCTTTTCCGACCAAATGCAAATCAGCCGGCCAAAACTTTTTAAATTTCTCCGGATCGTCCAAGAATCCGATCGACGTAAGATAATTGCTCAAAGCGTCAAACCAAACGTAAATCACATGCTTTTCGTCGCCGGGAACCGGAATACCCCAATCAAAAGAAGTCCGGGAAATGCAGAGATCCTCAAGCCCGCGCTTGATGAAATTTATCATTTCGTTTCGACGTGATTTCGGTTCCAAAAAGTCCGGATTGTCCTCGATATATTTCAGAACGGCATCGGCATATTTCGACATTTTAAAAAAATAAGCCTCTTCCGAAACTTTTTCAACCGGGCGGTGACAATCGGGACAACAGCCGTTTTCGTCAAGTTGCAATTCCGTCCAATACGATTCGCAGGGCGTGCAGTAAAGTCCGGTATATTCGCCTTTGTAAATATCGCCTTTTGCCTGAATACGCCGAAAAATTTCCCGAACGACTTTATGATGACGTTGTTCACTCGTCCGGAGAAAATCGTCGTTTGAAATTCCCAGAAGTTTCCAAAGTTCCCGAAAACCCGCAACGATTTTGTCAACGTATTCAATGGGAGTGACTCCCGCCGCCTCAGCCGATTTTTGAATTTTTTGCCCGTGTTCGTCGGAGCCGGTCAAAAAGAAAACGTCGTAACCGGCAAGTCTTTTAAATCTCGCAATCGCATCGGCAATGGTGGTGCAATAGGCGTGTCCTATGTGCAATTTTGCGCTCGGATAATAAATCGGAGTTGTGATGTAATAAGGTACGCCCGTTTTGTTTTTAATCTCGCTCATGAAAAAAATCACCTTCACAATTTTTATTTTCAATTTGTTTTTTCCGTAAATGCGCGAATTTTCCTGCAAAAAAATCCCCGACGAAAATTTTCGTATATTTTTTGTTTTCCGTTCAATCGGCGCAAAATAAAGCCGGTTCGGAAATTTACGGCACGGGTTGAGAAAAGTTTTTGGAAAATTTTATCAAAAATCTTGAATTTAGATTTTCAGCCGGTATAATACCGATATGTTTTAAAAGTTTTTTCTTTGATAAGGGGGAAATTTCTGATGGCGAAAATTGAAAAAGTTATCGGTCGTGAAATTATTGATTCTCGCGGCAATCCTACCGTTGAAGTCGATGTTATCCTCGAAAACGGCGTTTGCGGTCGTGCGGCGGTTCCTTCCGGCGCATCCACCGGCGAAAACGAAGCACTCGAACTCCGTGACGGCGACAAAGGTCGTTATCTCGGCAAAGGTGTTTTGAAAGCCGTCGAAAACGTCAACAAAGTTATTGCTCCGGCAATTCAGGGCGATTGCGTTCTCGATCAGCGCGCTCTCGACTACAAGATGATTGAACTCGATGGAACTCCCACAAAGAGTAAACTCGGTGCAAATGCGGTTCTCGGTGTTTCACTTGCCGCAGCGAAAGCCGGCGCACAATATGTCGGTCTTCCCCTTTATCGTTATATCGGCGGTTGCAACACCTACAAACTTCCGGTTCCGATGATGAACATCATCAACGGCGGCGCACATTCCGATGCTCCGATTGCGTTCCAGGAATTCATGATTCGTCCGGTCGGCGCACCGACGATCCGTGAAGCAATTCGCATGGGCGCGGAAGTTTTCCATAACCTCGCAAAAATCCTCAAAGGTCGCGGACTTTCCACAGCCGTCGGCGATGAAGGCGGTTTTGCCCCGAAACTTAACGGTATTGAGGACGCTCTTCAGGTTATCGTTGACGCTATCGAAAAAGCCGGCTACA
>CAJOPK010000059.1 GCA_905236255.1 uncultured Selenomonadaceae bacterium
CAGTTAGAGAAAAGAAGCGAAATGTATATTATCGTTGCCGCATGACATTTCCGAAGATTACACATCAATCTCTGTGCCGTCCCGGAATGTGACCGTCATTTCCTTCTTCCTGCTCACCGTGACGTATTCGACCATGCACCCCCAAAGGCTCTCATCGAACTTCACCACAGGCTCCCTCTGCGACTCAAGCGTCCTGATGAACCCCGCCCGGTCTCTCACCCTTGGCTGCCTCGTACCGCTCCACCAAGCCGTTATGGCGTTTCCGGAAACATTGTATGCTTCGGATAACATTTTTTTGACATTATTTAACTAAATCGCTATAAACGTGAAGGGAAAAATTATCACAGCGGATGCCATGCACTGTCAGCACGAAACCTGTAAATCGCTGTTGCCTTACACAAAAAATATTTGGCTAAAGTTGGCAGCAAACGAAGTATCCGCCAAAATCTCTTGTCTTGTCTCCTCAACGACCAACTTTTGCTTGATGTCATTTCCGCTTAAAATTTATGAAACGCCCGTGAAAGTTAATCGATAACGATTGACAAAGAGGTATTTTGTCGACCGGAAATTTGACAAAAAAATTTTTTTGTGTTAAACTCCTTCCCACTTGAAATAAGGGGATGTAATGGTTTCGACGGGGATAGATGGGATTCGATAAGCGGGTACCGGGCTCCTCGAACCGGTTTGGTAAGGGGAAAACGCTTTAAAAATAAAAGCGAACGATTACGAATACGCTCTGGCAGCTTAAGCCGGCTCCCGCCCGATGATCTTCCGCTAATCGGGGTCGGGAGTCAAATGCGGAATACCAATCCCGAAGGTATCGCAGGGATTCGGGAAACCTTTTAAGATACTCGGCAGGATCAAGTTTGTCGTCGGACTTGGTTGAGCTTAAAAAATGACCGGCGACTGCACTCGGAGAAAGTCGGGTAACATTGTTTTCGGACAGGAGTTCGATTCTCCTCATCTCCACCAAAACGAAAATTCCGGCGCGGATTCGCAAAAGAGTTCGCGCTTTTGCATTTGCCGATTTTCTTGCAGAAAAATTTTTTGACTTGCAGGAAATATAAATTTTGTTCCGGTTGGCAAAGTTATTTTTCACATAAAAAAATTCGTCGAAGGTACTCGGCGTTTTTTTTTACGCACATTTTGTGCCGGACGATCGGATTTTTTTCAAGGGAATTTCGCCGGCACTTTTACAAAGAAATACGGTGCAACATTACGCCGCTTTCGCAGGAAAATTTAATTTAGTCAAGAATAATCAATCCCGCCGGTAGAAGAAAATTTATCGACCGGTGACAACTTGTTTCAAGAAAGGGTGAAGTTTGTGGCAAATTATTTTCAAGAAGAAATTGAAACCGCATCGCTTGAAAAAATCAAGTCCGTGCAAAACGAAAAATTTCTTCGGCAGGTCAAACACGTTTGGGACAATGTTCCTTACTACCGCAAAAAAATGGAGGAAAAAGGCATAACTCTCGACGACATCAAAACGCTTGACGATATTTCAAAATTGCCGTTCCTGTCCAAAGCGGATCTGAAAGAGGCATATCCTTACGGACTTTTGGGAGTTCCCTTGAAAGACTGCGTTCGTATTCATTCCACTTCCGGAACGACCGGAAAGCGCGTTGTAGCATTTTACACGCAGGAAGATATTGACATGTGGAATGAATGTTGCGCCCGTGCAATCGTTGCCGCCGGCGGAACAAATGAAGACGTTGTCCAGGTTTCTTACGGTTACGGACTTTTCACGGGCGGTGCCGGATTGGACGGCGGCTCTCACAAAGTCGGCTGCCTGACTATTCCGATGAGTTCCGGAAATACCGAACGTCAAATTATGTTCATCATGGATTTGAATGCGACCATTCTCTGCTGTACTCCCAGTTATGCCGCATATATCGGCGAAACTTTGAAAGAATCCGGATACAAGCCGGAGGATATTCCGCTCAAAGCCGGGATTTTCGGCGCGGAGGCTTGGTCTGAAGAAATGCGCCGCGACATTGAAAAAACTTTGGGGATAAAGGCTTACGATATTTACGGACTTACGGAAATTTCCGGGCCGGGCGTTTCCTTTGAATGTTCCGAGCAACGCGGTATGCACGTCAATGAAGATCATTTTTATGTTGAAATAATTGGTCCGGATACCGGCGAAGTCTTGCCGGAAGGAAGTTGGGGTGAATTGGTTTTCACTTCCCTTGACAAAAAAGCCTTCCCGCTCCTCCGCTATCGTACCCGCGACATTTGCACTCTTACCCGTGAAAAATGTTCCTGCGGCAGAACACATATCCGCATGAGCAAGCCGAAAGGCAGATCCGATGATATGCTGATTATTCGCGGAGTAAACGTATTCCCGAGCCAGATTGAAACCGTTCTTCTCAACAACGGTTATGCGGCAAATTATCAGATTATCGTTGACAGAGTGAACAATACCGACACGTTTGAAATCAAAGTCGAAATGACTCCGGAAATGTTCACGGATAATTTTGCGGAAATTGACGAACGCCGCAAGACCCTCTCCGACGGCTTAAAAGCCATGCTCGGAATCAAGGCGAAAGTTTCACTCGTTGCGCCCAAAACAATCACGCGCAGTGAAGGCAAAGCCGTTCGTGTCATTGACAAGAGAAAAATTTAAAAAGGAGCGTGTTTAAAATGAGTGCAAAACAAATTTCCATTTTTTTGGAAAATCGTCCCGGAACTTTGGACAAGATGACTGAAGTTTTGGCGAATCACGATATAAACATACGCGCCCTGTCTTTGGCGGACACAAAAGATTTCGGCATTGTCAGAATGTTGGTTGATGACGTTTTTGCCGCCACGACCGTTTTGAAGGAAGAAAATTTTCTTGCAACGCTTACTCCGGTTTTGATTTTTGCAATTTCCGACGAAACGGGCGGTCTTAACAAACTCCTGAAAAATTTCACGGAAGTCGGCGTAAACATCGAATATATGTATGCCTTTGCCGGCAAAAAAAATGCTTACATGATTTTCCGAGTTTCCGATACGAAAGCAGCCGAGACGGCCATGCGTGCAAAGGGTTTTCATTCACTTTCGCAGGAAGAAATAGCTGACGTTTGAATTTTGAAATTGACAAAATCAAAAAAATTTCTTATAAACGACTTGCTCCGGCAGTCGCTTATTTTTTTCCGGAAAGGATTGATTTTTTTATGATCGTCGACGAAAAATTTGAAAACTTGAAAAACTATCTGCGGGAACTCGGAAATGTGGCGGTTGCATTTTCCGGCGGAGTCGATTCGACTTTTTTGCTCAAAGTTTCCCATGACATTTTGGGGGACAAGGCGGTTGCAATTACCGCAACTTCCGAATTTTTCCCGGAACGTGAAACGGAAGAAACAAAAAATTTCTGTCGAAGTGAAAACATAAAGCAAATTTTTTTTCGGGAAGATATTTTAAAAATCGGGAATATCGAATACAATCCGCCGAATCGCTGTTACACGTGCAAAAAAAATCTGTTCGCCAAAATTTTGGAAATTGCGGCGGAAAACAAAATTTCTCACGTTATCGAAGGCTCAAATGTTGACGATACGGGAGATTATCGACCCGGTTTAAAGGCGATTGACGAACTTGAAATAAAAAGCCCTCTCCGCCGGGCGGGACTTTGCAAGTCCGAAATTCGCCGCCTGTCAAAGATTTTAAATCTGCCGACTTGGGATAAACCATCTTTTGCCTGTCTTGCCTCCCGTTTCGTTTACGGCGAAAAAATTACGCCCGAAAAACTTTCGTCGGTGGAAAATGCTGAAGATTTTCTCCGCAAAAAAAAATTTAAGCAGTTTCGCGTAAGAATTCACGACAAACTTGCGAGGATTGAGATTTTGCCGGAGGACTTTGAAAAAATTTTGCCGATTCGGGAAGAAATTGTAAAAAATTTTAAAAATTTCGGGTTTGATTATGTTTCGTTGGATTTGATCGGCTACAAAACCGGCAGCATGAATGTCGGGATACCGAAAATTTAGTGGGAAGTGATTTTTTTGAATGAAGAAAGAGTAATTGTAACAAGAGCGGAATATGTCCTTTCCGCCGTAAACAAATCTCAATATCCGGAAGAAAATTTGCCGGAAATTGCATTTATCGGCAGGTCGAATGTCGGGAAATCCTCATTGATAAATTCCCTGACGCGCCGAAAAAATCTTGCCAGAATTTCACAAACGCCCGGAAAAACTCAAACGATAAATTTTTATAAAGTTTCCCTGAAATTTGATTCAGTTTTTTTGGAGGAAGGAGAAGAAAATCCGGACGCGCCGAAAAATTACGAACGCCGAAATTTTTATCTCGTGGATCTTCCCGGTTACGGTTATGCCAAAACAAGCAAAACCAACAGGGAACTTTGGGCAAAGTTTATTGACGAATATTTTTTGAAAAGTCCCGCGCTGAAGTTTGTCTGTCTGCTTGTCGATATGCGCCACCCGCCGCAGGATTCCGATATAAAAATGCTTGAAAATCTTTTTTCAAAAAATTTGCCGGTCGTCGTTGTTGCCACAAAATCCGACAAACTCCGGCGAAACGATCTGAAAAAAAATTTGAACGTCATCAAAAAAACTTTCGGCACGGACGAATTGCCCGTTATTCCTTACTCCTCAATAAAAAATGAAGGACGTTCATTTTTACTTGACGTAATCGTAAATTCTCTGATAGAATAAGAAAAAAATTAAGCGCGCCGGGAGCGTATGGCGGTGCGCAAAGGGGAGAATTTACGATGACGGAATTGTCTTTGTTCGACAAGTCTTTGCTGAATCTTTTGCAGGGCAACATTCCGGTCTGCAGTCGTCCGTTTGCCGAAATGGCAAAAATTCTCGGCACGGACGAAAAGAGAGTAATATCAAGACTTCGCGAATTGAAATCGGCGGGATATTTGCGCCGGATCGGAACTTTTTTCGACTCCGGGAAATTGGGTTATCGCGGAACGCTTGTCGCTTTGGAAGTTTTGCCGGAAGAACTTGAAACGGTTGCAAGATTTGTGAACGCATTTTCGGGAGCAACGCACAATTACGAGCGGGAAGGTCGGTATAATCTCTGGTTTACTTTGCTTACGCCGACTCCGGAACTTGAAAAAGAAATTTTGTCAAAAATTAAATCGATGCGCGGAGTAAAAGATATGTTGAGTTTGAAGGCGAACAAAAAATACAAAGTTGACGTACAATTTAAACTGCAGTAATCGGAGGAAAAAATTTTGGAGAATACCGAAGAAGTTTTGAGCGAGACCGACAAACAGATCGTAAAAGCTTTGCAGGAAGATTTTCCTTTGTGTGAAGAACCTTACAAAGTCTTGGCGGAACGCGTCGGAATGGACGAGAACGAATTTTTGCAACGTGTCAAAGTTTTGATGGCGGAAAGAAAAATTCGCAAGATGGGCGCCGTTCTCCGGCATCGTGAAGTCGGGTTTAAAGCGAATGCGCTTTGTGCCTGGAATGTTCCGCCGGAAAAATTGGACGAAATTGCCGCGACAATGATTAAAAATCCGGCGGTTTCCCATTGTTACGACAGGACGATTGCTCCGAATTGGAATTATAATTTGTATACCATGGTTCATGCAAAGACGCGGGAAGAATGTGATTCCACGATTGAAGAACTTGCAAAAACTTCCGGCGTTAAAGATTACCGGGTACTTTATTCAAAGAAAGAATGGAAAAAAACCGGAATGAAATATTTTACCGAAAATGTGCGGGATTTATGAAAACCTTTCGCGTCAATAACACGACGCGAAAATTTTTTGCCCAAATATTTCCGGCGGTTGCATATATCAAGAGTTTGGTTTATTATATCGGATGTAAAATTTTGAAAGGAAAGATTGTCACATGACCGATATATTGTTTGAAACTCCTTACGGGACGCGGGATTTTTTGCCGGATGAGGCTTCGGCAAAGCGCGAAATTGAAAATCAAATTTCAAAACTTTTTTCATCTTACGGATATGAAGAAGTCGTCACGCCCACAACCGAATATTTGGAAACACTTACGATGTCCGGCGGCAGATCCATCGAATCGAATTTGTTTAAAATGTTTGATCGCAACAACCGGACTTTGGCACTTCATCACGAAATGACCACGCCGATTTTGCGCTTGGCGGCAAGTCGTCTTAAAAGTTATCCCATGCCGTTGAAACTCTCTTACAATGCAAGCGTTTTCCGTTTCCGGCAAAATCAGCCGGGCAGACAGTGCGAATTTTATCAATCCGGCGTTGAACTTTTGGGGGCGTCCGGAGTTTTCGCCGATGCGGAAATTTTGGCACTTGCCGCGCAAAGTCTGCGGGCGACGGGACTCAAGGATTTTAAAATTTGTTTGGGGCACGTCAAATTTGCAAGCGGTCTTATGGAGCGGGGAAATATTTCTCCGGACGTTCACGCAAAAATAAAAAGTGCGCTTGAACGTCATGACGTTGTGGAACTTTCAAGGATTATTGATGTGACCGATTTGCCGGAACGCTGTGCAAAAATTTTAAAAAAACTTCCGGAACTTCAGGGCGGACCGGAAATGTTGACAAATTTAAAAAATGAAATCGACAATCCGGAATCTCTTGCCGCCTTGAAAAATCTTGAAGAAATTTACAACCTTCTTGAAGTTTACGGCGTTGCCGAAAAAATTTCCTTTGATCTCGGATTGATTCGCGACTTTGAATATTATACCGGAGTTGTTTTTGAGGCTTATGCGCCGGGAGTCGGATATTCTCTTGCCGGCGGCGGACGTTATGACAATGCCTTTTTCGGCGCGGAATGTCCGGCAACCGGATTTGCAATCGGAATTGAGCGCGTGCTTGCCGCCCTTAAAATTTCCGGTCTTGCGAAAGATTTTCGCCGGCACGATGTTTATATCGGATATTCCGGCGGGAAGGAACACGACGCGATCATTCTTGCCGCAAAACTCCGGGCTGAAGGGAAAATTGTTGAAACGGCATTGACCGCCGGCTCAAAAATTGAATCCGAAAAATCTTGTCGGGAAAAATCTTTCGACGAATTTATATATTTGGAAGATTGAGTGAAACTCGGCAAACAAAAAATGACGGCAATTTTTCCGGGTAAAGTCCGGCAAAAACAACCGTCATTTTTTAATTCCTTTAATCGCGAGGTTGAAGGGAATCCATGTAATTATTCAGCCAATCTGCAACCGCCCGACCGATAATCTGTTTTCCTTCGGCATCCGGATGAAGTCCGTCCGTCGTCAAAGTCGCCTTTAAATCACCGTTTGCGTCCCTAAAATCATTTTCAATGTCGATATAAAATTCCTGTTCGCGTATCCATTCGCAAATATTTTCTTGATGAGTCTGCCAATCGTAAGGCGGTATTTCAATATATCCGACCCGCTTAATCAAATTCGGATTGATCGGAGTGGGCGTGACAAAGACCGGTTTTATCCCGTTTTCTTTACACTTGTCGCGCAGATCTTTCAAATTTAAAATCGAGTGCCAACTCAAAATTTCACCGCGATAATCGTTTACGCCCGCCATAATTATCAAAACTTCCGGTTTAAAAGGCAAAACGTCCCGCTCAAATCTGTTCAAAAGAGCGTCGGTGGTATCTCCGCTGCGTCCCAAATTTTTCACCGGCAAATTGCAATAACTTTCCCAATTGCACATTGTCATTGACGGAGGAACGGTAAGCAATCCGCCGCCGTGCGTTATGCTGTCGCCGAAAGCCGCAAATCTTATTCTGTGGGTGACGGCAAAAGAATTTCCCGGATTTTTTTCCGACCATTGAGTAAGAGGAACTTCGTCCTCACCGAGTGCGCGAACTCTCCAATAATATTCGCCTTCTTCAATGACCGGCTCCCAATCGTAAAATACAAAATCGTCGTCCTCCGCGCTGAAATGTAAAACATTTTGCCGGATAACTTCGCCGTCTTTCAAAAGTTCGATTTCGTAAGCCGTCGCGCCGTTCACCGGGATCCAAGAATATACCGGGTAAAGCGGCGAATAGTTCATGTTGTCAAATTCGCTTGTCGTGCGCGGTCTGACCGGATCGGCTTCCGCCGTGCGAATTTTCAGATTGTCTTTAATCGTTTCGTCGGAAAAATTCAGCGCGGTTATTTTGAAAACTTTATCGCCGGCGACACCGTCAAGCAAAATCTCCGCGCCGTTTGTATAGGCGATAAAAGATTGATTGTCGTATTCAACCCTGTACTTGACCGCGCCCGGAACAGATTTCCAAGTAAGGCGCAGGGAATGAACGGGTTGACCGGCATTTTTCAAAATTTCTTTCACGGAATTTTCGAGATGTTCTTCCGTCCTGTTTATCGTCCCGGCTTCGGCGCGCTCCTCAAAATTTTGAACAACCGGCGAATTCAAATTATCGAAACGAAAACTCATGTCGTCCGCTTTAAATCCGAGTCCCGATGCGGAAAGACAAATGGCAAAGGCGACCGGAACTGCCTGCATTATACGCATTTTTTTCTTTCTTGAATGTGTGCGAGTACTCCTCAAAATTTTTCACCCCCGTTTTTGACTGTCGATTGCCGGCGGCCGGAAAATTCTTTCCACCCCAAAACTTAATCACTTGTCCGCCAACATTGAATAAAATTCATCAATTTCTTTAAGTTTGTCCTCATGCGCTCCGGCCAATTCGGTCAGGCGAGTCGGTGAAGTTTCGCCGTTTATTTCGGTTTCTATCATCTTCAATTCCATTTCCGCCATCTTGATTTGTGCCTCCAGCTTTTCCATATTGATTTCAGATTTTAACCCGGATTTGCTTTTTTGTGAAGGGGATTTATTGAAATTTTTTTGTTCCGGAGAAATTTTTTTTGCCGGCGAAACTTTTTCCGGGAGGTTTCTTTCAAATTCAATCGTCCGCGTCGTAACTTTTTCCAAAAGATAGCGGTCATGAGTTACGATTAAAATTGTCCCGTCAAAACTCAAAAGCGCGTTTTCCACAGCTTCCCGCGCCGGTAAGTCCAAGTGATTTGTCGGCTCGTCCAAAATCAGGAAATTTGCGCCGGTCAAAATGAGTTTCGCCAACGCGACGCGGGTTTTTTCTCCGCCGGACATTTCGCCGATTAAATTTTCGGCAAGTTCGCCTTTTATATCCAATTTTGCAAGTTCGGAGCGCGCCCGTTCAAAAGTCAGATCAAATTCGTTTGCAAGTTCTTCAATCGGTGTGGCGTCCCCGTTCAATTCTTCATGCCCCTGCGAAAGGTAACCGATTTTTACGCGGTTGCCGATTTTTATTTCGCCGGCATCGGCTTTCAAATCACCGACAATAATTTTGAGCAGGGTAGATTTTCCCGCACCGTTTCTGCCGATGAGTCCGATTTTTTCGCCCTTCAAAATTTCTGCCGAAAAATTTTTTATGACGTTTTTAAAATTGACATTCTCCAAAACCAAAACGCGATTGGCGGATTCGGTTGCTTCATTGAGTTTTAAATTTACGTTTTCGGAAGACGGAGGTTTTTCAAGGCGTTCGAGCCTGTCCAAAATTTTTTGACGACCGCGCGCCTGTTTTGCCTTGATTCCGGCTTTATTTCTGCGGATATATTCCTCAGTTCGGGCAATTTCTTCACGCTGTTTTTCGTAAGCCTTCAATTCATATTCCCTGCGTTCTTTTTTGAGCCGAAAATATTTTTCGTAATTGCCGGGATAAAGCGTTGCCTTCCCGCCTTCCATGTCCAAAATTTTGTCGACGCAATTTTGCAGAAAATGCCTGTCATGAGTAACGGCAATAACCGTGCCGCGATAATTTTTTACAAATTCTTCAAGAAAATCTATTGCGTAAATGTCAAGGTGATTCGTCGGTTCGTCCAAAATCAAAACTCGCGGTTCGTCAATCAAAGACTTTGCAAGGGAAATTTTTGCTTTTTCGCCGCCGCTGAAATTCTGCGGATTTTTTTGAAGTTCCGGTTCCGAAAATCCCAAGCCGAAGAGAATTTTTTTAGCCCGATATTCCTCCGTGTTCCCGTTCAAAACTTCCTCAATCAAAGTCGTTTTTGAAAAATTCGGGATCTGTTCGGCATAACCGATATCCTCTTTTTTCAAGCCGCCGATCGTCCCGGAGTCAAATTCTTCCGCACCGATCAAAATTTTTATCAAGGTCGATTTTCCCGCGCCGTTTTTGCCGACGATGCCGATTTTTTCGCCGTCCTCAATCTTGAAAGAAACGTCCGAAAAAATTAAATGTTCACCGAAAGACTTCGTCAATTTGTCGATTTGAATCATAATCCACCGTTACAAAACATGAAACCAAATTATAAGCGCAATAAGTCCGGGTACGCCGAAAACTCCGACAATCAGACAGTGAATGAAAGTTATTTTCAACGTAAAAATTCCGAGCAGGTTAAAAAGCCAGAGAATAACCGCGCCGACTATGCTGTTTTTGATGAGCCAAAAGGGCAAAGACAAAATAAATTTCAAGACCAAAAGTATCACTATTCCGGCGACAAGACCGCCGCCGAGTTCCAAAATTCCCAATTCCGTTTTAAACACTCCTTAAAAACTTTTTACAAACAACGCCGAAATTATAACATTGTCCGGAAAATTCGCAAGGAAAAACATTCCGCCGCCAAAAACTTCCGTAAGAATTTCACCCGCCCGAATGATAAGCAATTGAACCTCTTCCGGCTGAAGCCGGAAAATTCATGAAAAGTTTGACGGTCAAGCCGCCCTTATTCTCAAAGGGCTGTCCAAAAGCCCCTTACACAGTTCTTCAAAATAGAAGTTC
>CAJOPK010000060.1 GCA_905236255.1 uncultured Selenomonadaceae bacterium
ATTCGCTGTGAATTTCCAAACCGATGACGGCTTCATAATCCATTTAAATCACCTCAAAAAAAACTTCAATTTTCGTCGGGGTGCTGTTCGACAAAAATTTCAAAAAATCCTGCCCTTGCAGGAAAGTTGAAATTGCGGCAGAATAGTTTAAGCCGATTTTTTATTTAAAGAGTGATTAAAAAAAATGACTTATCCCGTAAATCTTGACATAAAGGACAAAATTTGTGTCGTTGTCGGCGGCGGAAAAGTTGCGGCAAGAAAAATTCGCGACATTCTGAAAGCCGGCGGAATCGTCGAAGTAATTGCTCCGAAAATTTGTCCGGAAATTGAGAAACTTGCCGAAACTTCCGGACAAATAAAATTGATTCGCGAAAAATTTTCTCCGGAAAAAGTTTCGCCGGATACTTCGATTTTAATTGCGGCGGCAGATGATCCGGAAGTCAATCGGCTTGTGATTGAAGAGGGTTGCCGGAAAAAAATTTTGGTAAATTCCGCAAACGGCGGCGGGGATTTTGAAATACCTTCAAAAATTTTGCGGGGAAATTTTCTCCTGACGATTTCGACGGGCGGAAATTCTCCGGGATTTTCAAAATTTGTCCGGTTGATGCTTGAAAGGGAATTTGACGAAAATTTTGGGGAAGGTTTGAAAATAATTTCCCGGTATCGCGAAAGGGCAAAGAAAATTTTGCCCGATTCGGACTCCCGTGCAAAATTTTGGCAAAATGTTTTTACGGAAGATTTATGGCGGGATTTGAAAAGCGGAGAGCTTAAAAATTTGGAGGCGAAAGTCGAAAATGCATTTGAAAGTTTTGGGGCTGAACTTCAAAACGACACCGGTGGAAATTCGTGAAAAATTTTCCGTGAGCAAAGACGAGATAAAAAATCGCTTGGAAAATTTGGACGAATATGAAGGACTTGACGAGGCGGTTGTCCTGTCCACCTGCAACCGCTTTGAAATTTATGCCGTTGCGGACAATCCTTACGAAAATTCTTTAAAAAAGTTTATGGACGACCTGACCGGCATTGAAATTGATTCCGGTTTGTATGAATACGAAAATCGCGAATGTATCAAACATCTTTTTGAAGTTGCTGCAAGTTTGGATTCTCTTGTTTTGGGGGAAGGTCAAATTTTGTCGCAGGTCAAGGAAGCCTACAGGATCGCAAAATCCGTCGAAGCAACCCATACAGTTTTAAATACTCTTTTTAATCGGGCGGTCGCCTCCGGAAAACTTGTCCGGACGGAGACGGGAATTGCTTTAAAGTCGGTTTCCGTAAGTTCCGCTGCGGTTGAATTGGCGGCGAAAAATTTAAACGGGCTTGAAAACAAAAACGCGCTGATTTTCGGAGCCGGAAAAATGGCTTTGCTTGTGGCACAACATTTAAAATCTCACGGAGTCAAAAAAATTTTTGTTGCCAATCATCACATTGAGCGGGCGGTCGATATGGCAAACAAAATTGACGGGGAAGCCGTATCTTGGGAAAATGCCCTGAAAAGTGCGGACAATGTGGAAGTCGTCGTAACTTCAACCGGCGCGCCGCATTATGTCGTAAAGCCGGAGCCTGTCCGGGAACTTATGAAAAGGCGGGAAGGTCGCGAAATTTTCTTTATTGATATTGCCGTTCCCCGAGATGTAGATCCGGAAGTCGGGAAAATTCCGGGCGTAAATCTTTGCAACATTGACGATCTTGAAACGGTCGTGGATTTGCATAAGCAGGCGCGCAGGGAAGAAGCCGAATCCGCCAAAAAGATAGTTGCCGAAGAAGTCGAAGCGGTTGTCGAGAGATTTAAATATTTGAAATTCCGCCCGATTATGGCGGATTTATCGGATCGCGCCGAAAAAATTCGGGAACGGGAAGTCAGAAGGTTTTCCGGAAAAATGCACGACTTGACCGACGAGGACAAAAAAGTTATCGACAATATGACCAAAATGATTGTAAGAAAACTTTTGCGCCTGCCGATGATGAAATTAAATTCTTCCGCCGGAACTCGGGAAGCCGATTTTTATGCCGGAGCGATGCGCGCTTTGTTCACGGAAGACGACGAAAAAATTGCCCTGTAAGGAGTAAGAATCATGTCAAAAAAAATAACGGCGTTGTTTGCGGACGGAAACGGAGAAATTTTTGACGCGCCGGGAATTGAAGGAGCCGGAAGGATCGGCGATAAAATTTTGCATTTGAAACCGGAGGATTTGATAAAACTTCCGGAAAGTGCGGATTTGATGTTTTTGCCGGAAAGAAGCGCGATCGGATTTAAAAACGGCGAAATCGTAAAATTAAAAGGACGCGCAGTTTCCGCGATTTTGCCGCAGGGATATACAAGGACACATTTGCCGGCGTTTCAAAAAAAATCCGGCGCAAAAATTTTGCCGCTCTACGGATATACCGCCGTCGTCCTTTACAAAGACGAACTTTATGCCGCCGCAATTTATACCGACGAAAATCACAAGTGGAATCCGGAAGGATACAATACGCGAAATTTGAAAAATTTAATTCGGCGGGTGAAGAAGGCTTTGCCCGAAAACCGGCTTGTAAATCACCTTGAAAATTGTTCGTTGAATTGGCATTGTCTGACGGCTCAAAATCTGTTTTATCACCGTTGGGAATGCGGTATTCCGACTTCTCCCGCCTGTAACGCGAATTGTTTGGGCTGTATTTCCCTGCAACCCGCCGAATGTTGTCCGAGTCCTCAAAGCCGGATAAAATTTAAGCCGACGGTCGAAGAAATTTCTTCAATCGGAATTTATCATTTGAAAGATGCGCCGGAAGGTATAATCAGTTTCGGGCAGGGGTGTGAAGGCGAACCTTCCCTGCAAGCCGAAAACATAAGCGCGGCGATTGAAAAAATTCGTTCCGAAACTTCCGCCGGACAAATAAATATAAACACAAACGCCGGATTTACGGAAGGGATTAAAAAGATCGTCGATGCCGGACTTGATTCCATGCGAGTTTCGATAATAAGCGCGCTTGACGAAAGCTATCAATCTTATTACCGCGCCGGCTACAAACTTGCCGACGTGAAAAATTCGATTGATTACGCCCTCAAAAAAAATGTCTACGTTTCGTTAAATCTTTTGTATATGCCCGGATTTAACGATCGGGAAAATGAATTTAATGCTTGGAAGAAATTTTTTGAAGAGTTGCCGGTTGAAATGATTCAGCTCCGGAATTTGAATTACGATCCGGATGCATTTTTTGAAACAATGCCGGATTTTGAAGGAAAAATTTTCGGCACCAAAAACTTTATCGACGAACTTCAAAAAAATTTTCCGAATTTGAAAATCGGAAATTTCAGTCACTATGTCAAAAGCGGGGACATTTCATAAAATTCCGCCCCGACGTATAGTTCCGGCGAAGTGAAAAATTTTGAAAAAAATTTCTTATCCGATTGATGAAACTTTTCGCGACGTTGAAGAAAAAAATGTCCGATACTTCATTTTATCGAAATTATCAATTCAAAGTGGAAATTTCCGATAATTTGGTATTTGCACGAAAAAAATTCGACGCGATACAATGAATTAAAGCGTCGAATACCGAATATAAACCGTCCGCTACTTCACCGCAAGCACCGGACATTTTGATTGCTCAATTACATATTGACTGACGGAGCCGAGTAAAACGCCTTTGACCACACCGAGCCCGCGAGTACCCATTACTATCAAATCCGCACCGATCTCTTCGGCATAATCCAAAATCATTACCGCCGGCGCACCCGTTTCCGAATGTGTTTCATATTCCACACCTTCCGGAACGGATTTTTCCGCCCGCTCCAAAATCACTTCTCCCGCTTTTCTTACCGCCGCCAAAATCGCATCGGTCAAAAAAGCATTTATCGCAAGCTGATTGATGTTTGCGACGTAAAGGAAAATCAATTTTGCGTCGCAAATTTTCGCAATTTTTCCGGCTTGTTCGACTGCTCTGTCCGAAGTTTCCGAGCCGTCAACCGGAACCAAAATTTTTTTTATCATATACAACACCTCCCGAAAAATTTTACCAAATACGCCGAATCGTTATCGAGGCGGAAACGTCTTTGTCATGATTGCCGCGCTGATATGCCGCATCGCACCCCAAGAACCAGTTATGCGTAAGCCCGGTATCCGCCTTCAATGCAATAATCCCGTGTGTTTTGTCCTGATTGCTGCGGATTGTATATCTGTTTAAAGAATCGCCTTCATAACTGAAATTGAGTTTCGGAGTTGCACCGACAAGCCCCCGCTTTACTCCCAAACGCAAGCCGTAACTTCCGCTTTTCAAATTGCGCTTAAATTCAAAACCGAGTTGCCCGGTTACATAATTGTTGTGCTTTGAATTGACGTGTTGATTGTAAATTCCCGCGCCGCGCTCCGAATAACGACTTTGCCGCAAATACGATGCCTGCAAATTTACATAGGGCATAATATGCCAAGTCCTTTTCGGTTGAAGATCGTGACGATATTCCCCGCCGATTTCATAAATATGACTTGAATAATTCGCATCGGTCGAAAGTCCCAAAGTCGGAAGTCCCCGCCGCAACGAATTTCTGAGCCAACCGACATCTGCATAAATATACGCCGAATCCGCGCCTTTTCTCCATCCGGAATAAATTCCCGCGCGGGTATCGTAAATATTTGCGTGAGAATTTGTCGCGCCGTAACTCATGGTACCGTAACTTACAAAAACACCGCCCCGCCAATTTCTGCCGAAAGCCTTGTCCCAACCGCCGGAAACCGTTTGACCGTGATAATCAACGTCCCCGCGCAGACTTCCCCAATTCTTTCCGAAACTCACCCAAGCATTGTTTTCCTCCCGGATATGTGCGGGAACTTCAATTTCGGCTTTTACCAAAGTTTTTTCGTCGCCGTCATCGTCGGCAAAATGCGCCGGATTTATGGGAATTTCAATCGTTGACATTGCGAAGGCTTTGTTGAGCCTGTCCGAAATCACTTTATCGACAACAGTACTTTTTTGAGCAAGATTTAAAGTATTCAAAGAATCTTCCGAAGTCATTTCATTCAAAGATTTTTTTGCATCCTCCGAATCAAGATTGTAAATCGTCCGCAATTCGTTTACGCGACTGTCGCCGGAATTTGTAAGATTTTCATTCATATTTGAAACGGCAATCAGACTTTCCGTTTCGTCGCCGGATAAACTTCCTATATTGTTGGCGGGATTTGTGGTAACAATCAATCTGTCGCCGTCAATTTTTCCGGTCGCGTTCATGAGTGCCGAAACTTCAACCGTCCGCTCTTCATCGTAAGCGGTAGCCGTTCCGGTAATTGAATTGGAAGTCAAAACAAGAGTCGTTTCATTCGGAAGGGCATTTTTCACCGTGACAACGGAACTGTCAATATCGGAATCGCCGGAAACTTGAATATATCCGCCGGAGCCGCCGCCTATTGCTTGAATCGTACCGTCCGAAACAAAATCTCCGTTAATCGTCAAAATTGTATCGGCTGAAGCCGCGCCGATTGTCCCGTGATTTATAAATTTGCCGGTCGTGTCATCGGAAAAACCTTCCGCAATTTTTCCGCTCATATCGTTGAGATTGTAAGTTCCGCCGAAAAGACTTGCCCCGTTTGCAACGGTGACATTCAAAACGTCCGCCGAGCCGGAATAAATCATTGTGCCGGAATTTACAAAAATTTTCATATTTTCCGCGCCGGAAATATTCCCGGAATAATTGAAGTCGGTGTTAAAATTCAAAGCGGTTACAAGGTCGGGGATATAATCCGTGTAAACATATTCCGAATCGTTGTATCGGATTTTGAGCGGCTCAATATTGCCGGTCTCTTCTTTTTCGGTTTCGTTGCCGTCGTCATCTTTGGTCTTTAACTTATAAGTTACGGTTTTTTCTTCCGAATATATTCCGTCGCTTTCCGAAAAATTTTTCCAATCCGATTTAATGTTGCCGTTAATCTGCGCGCCTTCATTGACATTTATATTTTTGACCAGCGCATTTTTGCCTATATAGATTGCATTTTCGCCGCCGGTGACAGTTCCGGAAAGATTGTAATTGTCGATAAGCGCGCCTTTCAATTCGTCGCCCGTATAATTGTATTCGTTATTGCTTGAAATTGTAATATCGTAATTTGATGCACCGATGATATTTCCGGTGAGTTCGTCAACTTCGCGTGAATATCTGATATAAGAGCCGCGATATTCGTCAAGTGCGCCGTTTGAAGATGAGCCGAAGTTAAATTCGATTGCGTTGCCGCCCTGTCCGGAAGCCGTGACCGTGCCGGATTGATTCAAAGTCTGAGTTCTGCCGTAAGCAATTAAAATTCCCTTGCCGCGATAACCGTCGGAATGAATTTCGGTTGAAGTCGGAACATTTATCGTGTTTTCGTAACCGTCAACGCGAATACCGACCGCGCCGGTGCCTTCCGTCAAAATATTTGCGGATTGGGTAACGTTGTTTCTTGCTCCGAAAACGTGTAAGCCCACACCGAGAGGAACCTGACTGTAAGAATTGTTGAGGTAGTAAGTACCGCCTTCACTGCGTTTTGAATAACCTTGAGTATTGTCGATCGTCAAATCGTTGCCGTAAACAGATTTGCCGTAATAAGCCTTTCGATCAAAATCGTAATTCAAGTCTTGCATGGCGGCAAGTTCGACTTCCAAAAATCCGGTGTAATTCGAGTAAGGACGATGACTCATCATTCCGGGAGTTTGAAAATGTGAACCTTCAAACATCCGGACGCCGACTTCGTCGTTGTATTCCCAACCGTTTACCGGAAGTCCCGAAACGCCGTTAAAAGTCGCGCCGTCCAAAACTTCGGTCACCTTGTTGCCGATAAAATAAGCGTAACCGGAAGCGGGATTTTCTTCATTTGAATATCTTGACACAATAAAATAATCGTTTTGATTGATTTCCGGATTTTGTTCTTGAAGTTCGGCAAAAGTTTCGGGAGTGACAATCCGCATACCGGGTTTTGCCGGATTTAAATTTTCGTCGACAAGGTGCATATTCCAAGAGTAAGAACTTGTAACGTCGTCGGCAAATTTTGAGCGAAGCGTCCCGTCGGTATTTTTTGCCAAACGCTTTACCTCTTCATCATCTTCAATATCGTCGAGAACATTTCCGTCGGCATCGATAATATTCATCCCGAGAGCTATTCCGAGCGCATGCCCGAGTTCATGGCGAAAAGTCCCCACAAAATCCGTCGCCTGTTCGTTCGTCGGTAAAACGGTATCGGTATCGACAGCCCAGCCGTCAATTACCCCGTCGCGATTTGCGCCGAAATGTTGACCGATCCTTATTAAGGAAAGCCCGACAATTCCGTCCGGAACGGTATTTTCAATTTTTTCGTCCGCATCTTTACCTTCGGCATTTATGAAAGATTTTAAGTCAAGATTTACCAAAGTCCTGTTACCCTGCAACATTGCGGAAACAAAATTCCTTTCGGTGGATTTATTGTCGACGAAAGAATAACTTGCGGCAGCTGCATTTTGAAAATTTTTCTTTGCGGTAACCAAAATTTGCCAAGCGGACGAATAACCGGAACGCGGTCCCAAAATATTTGTCCAATAAGCGGTTGAAGATTTTGTCGCGTCAATCAAAGCGGAATCAAGTGTATATTCGGAAGAAAATTCGCCTTCGCCGAAAAATTCCATTTGAATCATTTCTTTGCCGTCGTGATAAACGTATTCGGTTTGCGATGCCGACGAATAATTTGCCGGAACAATGAAACCGCAGGCAAGTGCAAAAGTCAAAAATTTCTTTTGACGATTTGTCAAATTTTTTATGCTTAATTTTTTCACGTTTACATCCTCCCGACAAATTTATTTTTATCCTCAATTTTCAAAACAAAAAACGGCGTAATAATTACCTCGCTATTTTCTGTCTTTTCTCAAAATTTCCTGCCCGGCGAAAATTTTTTAACCAAAATCGACATGAACTCCCTATTCGGCTAAAAATGCCAGATTCCGGTTGCCCGTTGACTTTTGAAACAACCCGGAATAAAATTACCCGTCGAAAGACTCTTAACGATGCACAATGCAAAAATTTCCGGTGCATATATACAAAATTTTGTAAAGATTCGTAAATAAGGAGAGGTTTTCTGATGGCGAAAATAATTGCGATTACGAACCAGAAGGGCGGGGTCGGGAAAACCACGACTTCAATAAATTTGAGTGCGGCACTTGCAAAAATGAATTGCCGCGTGCTTTTGGTGGACAGCGACCCGCAGGGAAATGCAACCGGAGGACTCGGCATAAACAAATCGACTTTGCATCAGACGATTTACGACGTACTGATAAACGGCACCGCCGCAAAATATGTACTTCAGCAAACAAATTTCGGCGTGACGGTTTTGCCTTCAAATATAAATCTTGCGGGTGCGGAAGTTGAACTTGTCAGCGCAATGGCACGGGAAAACAAGTTGAAAAACGCGCTTGCCTTGATTCGTGACGAATTTGACTTCATAATAATCGACTGTCCGCCTTCTCTCGGACTTTTGACGGTCAACGCCTTAAATGCCGCAGATTCCGTGATAATTCCGATTCAATGCGAATTTTACGCGCTGGAAGGCGTTTCTCAACTCATGAAAACGATCGAAATAGTCCGAAGCAATTTAAATCCTATTTTGAAGATTGAAGGAATTGTGATGACAATGTTTGATGTCAGAACAAATTTGAGTCGTCAGGTGGCGGAGGAAGTCAAAAAAATTTTTGCCGATTATCTTTACGAAACGATCATTCCCAGAAGTATCAAACTTTCGGAGGCCCCCGGATTCGGGAAACCCGTGACGGATTATGCGCCGACTTCAAAGAGTGCGGAATTTTACATGAATTTGGCAAAGGAGGTCATTGAACGTGGCAAGTAAACGCAACAGTTTGGGCAAGGGACTCGGTGCACTTTTGGGAAATTTGAAACCGGATTTTTCAAAGGAAATTACGGACACGGTAAACAAGATTTCCGTTGAAAAGATTAAACCGAATCGTTATCAGCCGCGCCGCGAATTTGATGAAGAATCTTTAAACGAACTTGCCGAATCAATAAAAAGTTACGGGATTTTGCAGCCGATAATCGTAAGAAAACTTGATGACGACTATTTTGAACTTGTTGCCGGCGAGCGTCGCCTTCGTGCCTCAAAAATTGCCGGCTTGGAAAAAATTCCGGCGATAGTTCGCGAATATACGGACGCGCAGACAAGCGAAATTTCGATAATCGAAAACGTCCGACGTGAAGATCTCAATCCGATTGAAGAGGCGGCGGCTTACGAAAGACTGATGAACGAATTCGGTTATACGCAGGAAACTCTTTCGGCCAAAATCGGTTGCAGTCGTCCTCACATAGCAAACAGCTTGCGCCTTTTGAAACTTGCGCCGAAAGTCCGGGATTATCTTACTTCCGGGCAACTTTCCGCCGGACACGTTCGCCCGCTTTTGGCAATCGAAAATCCGGAACTTCAGACAAAGGCGGCGGATATAATTTTTTTGGAGGATTTATCCGTCAGAAAAGTTGAAGTTTTTGTAAGCGAATTGAAAAAATCCGGTTTGTCCCTCAAGCGGAAGGAAGAAAACATTTCCGAAAAAGACGGGCAAAAAGATATTCCCGCCGCCAAAGAATCAAAGAAAAAAAGCGAAAAGTCCGGGAAAAAAATTCCTGAAATTAGAGATGTCGAAAAGCCGGAAAAAATTTCCGAAACCGGCGAAAAAAACGGGCACGTAAGCGAGGCGGAAAACAAATTGACCGAAATTTTGGGCGCACCGGTCGAAATTGTTGCCGAAAAAGATATAAATCAAATAAGAATAAATTATTCCGATGACGAAGAACTTTCCCGAATAGTTGCGTACATAGATCGAACGATTCCCAATTCCGGCGGCGTACCGGTCAGCACGAAAGAGGAAAAAATCGCCGCCTTGAGAAAATTCTCGACAACAGGCGCATTTTAAAAAAATTTTGCAAAGGAGTGAAAAATAATGAAAAAAATTCTTTTCTTCTACTTGGACGGCTGTCCTTATTGTCAGATGGCAAAAAAAGCTGTTGACGAGATTTATTCGGAAAATCCGGAGTTTAAAAATTTCCCGGTTTCCCGGATAAACGAACACGAAAAAGAAACTTCCGGCTTGAAAAAAATTCTCCACTACTACGTCCCTGCTTTTTATGTTGATGAGGCAAAAATTTACGAGGCAAATCCCGGAGATAATTACGAAAAAATTAAATCGGAAGTTCGCCGGGTTTTTGAAATTGCGGCAAAATGAGCAGAACTTTGGCATTTGTTTTTGTGGGACTTGCCGGCGCGCTTTGGGCAAGTTCCGGAGTGGCGGCGCAGGATTTTTTTGAAACCTCCGGCAAAACGGCGATGGAATTAACCAATATTCGCATGTGCTTTGCCGGATTTATAATGCTCTTAATATCTCTGCACGGAAAATTTAAATTCACTCTGAACAGAATAAACAAACGCCCGCGCCTTTGGCTTGACATCATAATTTACGGCGTGGTCGGAATAATGTTTATGCAGTTCACATATTTCCGGGCAATTTCAATCGGCGGCGCGGCGGCAAGTACCGTCATAATTTTTGCTTATCCGGCAATGGTAGTGTTTTGGGATTCGCTTTACTTCAAAAAATTTCCGAAAATCGGGGAAGTTGTTGCGGTGATTTTTGCAATGACCGGTGTCTTTTTGCTTGTCACCGGCGGAAATCCCGGAGTCTTGATTGTACCGGCGGCTTGCATATTCTGGAGTTTGGCAAGCGGTGCATGCTTTGCCTTCAGTACGATTTTTCCGAAACATCTTTTCGCGTCGAAAATTGACTCTTATTTTTTGACGGGTGTCGGAATGTTTATCGGAGGACTTTCGACTTTTCCGCTTATCGAAAGTGTAAAGTGGTCGGAATTTTTTGCGGCGGATTTAATTTTTGACACGGTTTGGATAATAATTTTCGGAACGGTTGCGGCGTTTTTGAGTTTCAACGCCGGACTGAAATTTTTGACGCCGGAAGAGGCCTCCATAACCGCAACCGTCGAACCTGCCGCATCGGTCATAATATCCGGAATAATTTTCGGAACGACTTTCGGCTTGATTGAAACAATCGGAATCATACTTGTAATTTTTGCGATAATCACGCCGATAATAATGAAAAAAAATCCCGCTCTTGATTGAACGGGACTTTTTTTTTGACGAAAATATTTTTGTCGAATCAAATTTCTTTAAGGAAAGCCGAATAACCTTTTTTTGTTTCGTAAATGTCAATTTTGCTTGTCGCTTCCCAAGGGGCATGCATACTCAAAACCGCAACGCCGCTGTCGATTACTTCCATTCCGTAAGCCGCCATAATGTAGGCGATCGTTCCGCCGCCGCCCAAGTCAACTTTTCCGAGTTCGGAGAATTGATAATTGACGTTGTGCTTGTCCAAAATTTCGCGAAGTTTTCCGACATATTCGGCATTGGCATCGCTTGAGCCGGATTTTCCTCTTGCTCCGGTAAATTTGTTAAAGACCATGCCTTTGCCGAGATAAGCGACGTTCTTTTTGTCGTAAGCACTTGCATAAAGCGCGTCGTAGGCACTGGAAACATCGGAACTGAGCATAAAAGAATTTTGCAGGGCGCGGCGCAATCCCAATTCACTGTATTGACCGCAAGCGTCCATGAGTTCGGCGAGAGTATTTTCAAAAAATCTTGACTTCATGCCGGTTGCACCGACGCTGCCGATTTCTTCCTTGTCAACCAAAAGACAGCACGCGGTTTTTCCGAAATTTTCATTTGCCGCCTCAATCATGGCAACAAGTGAAGTGTAAGAGCAAACTCTGTCGTCCTGCCCGTAACCCAAAATCATACTCTTGTCAAATCCGAGTTCGCGGGCTTTTCCGGCGGGAACAAGCGCAAGCTCCGCCGAATAAAAATCTTGTTCCTCAATATTGTATTTGTCCTTCAAAAGTTTGAAGATGCCGGCTTTGACAGATTCCTTATCCTCTTCCTTAATCGGATAATTGCCGACCAAAATATCCAATTTTTCGCCTTCGATAACTTTATCGGCTGTCTTTTTCATTTGTTCCTGCGAAAGGTGAATAAGCAGATCGGTCACGCAAAAAACCGGGTCTCCCTCTTCTTCGCCGATAACGATCTCCAAAATTTGACCGTCTTTTTTCACTACGACCCCGTGCATGGCAAGCGGCAAAGTTACCCACTGATATTTTTTGATGCCGCCGTAATAATGGGTATCGAGATAAGCAAGCCCCCCGTCCTCATAAAGCGGATTTTGTTTAACGTCAAGCCGGCAGGTATCAATATGCGCTCCCAAAATTTTCAAGCCGTTTTCGAGAGGTTCGTTGCCGATATGAAACATGACAATCGACTTTTTCATGCAAACCGAATAAACTTTGTCGCCGGCTTTCAATTTCTGCCCGGATTTAATCACGTCGGCAAGATTTTTGTAACCGACCTTTTCCGCAACTTTGACGGTTTCGACAACGCTTTCGCGTTCGGTTTTGCAACGGCTGATAAAGTCGATATAACCCGCGCAGATTTTTTCCATAGCCGCCTTGTCGGCATCGGTATACTTGCTCCAAATTGAAGGCTTTGCATCTTTGTTTTTTTCCATTTTATTCTTCCTCTCCGTTCTGTTTTGTTTCAAAGTGTTCAGCATTTCTTTCATGTTGAAAACATTTTCATTCATAGAATTGTTTTTGTCTTTCAAATC
>CAJOPK010000061.1 GCA_905236255.1 uncultured Selenomonadaceae bacterium
ATATTCAAAATTTTCTTACAACGAAAATTTTTGCAAAAATCGCCGAAAACACCCCACCAATTACGTTATTTAATTTTCGACCGGGTTCTTAATCTTCCGGAAAAATTTTTTCAAAATCATCATCTTCTTTGAGTTCCCAAACTTCATCGGCGGGAGCGGAATCATTCAAAACTCTTTCGACGTTTTTGCTGTCGCTGGCATAATAAAATTTTTCGGCATCTTCCCGCGACATACCGCCGGCAACTTTCCGGGAAATCAAACGTTCTTTGAGGAGATTTGCGTCCGCCGTAATGAAGACGCTGTAATCGGCAAGAGCACGAACATTTGTCCAGCGCGGATCTTTGAGCAAAAGATAATTTCCTTCAAGCAAAATTATATCGTCCTCAACGCTTATCGCATTCGGAACAACGTCGTGAATTTTGCGATCGTAAATATTCCAATCGGTACCTTCCTGCCGAACCTCCCGCAATTTTTCCTGCAAAGAATCCACATCGAAAGTTTCCGGCGCACCCTTGATACTCATAAGCGGAACTTCTTCACCGTCAATGACAATTTTATTTGCCTTCAAATATTCATTTGTGTAATGAAAGCCGTCCATTCCGAGCGCACGGATCGGAGAAAGTTCGGGATTTTCGCGGCTGATTTTTTCCAGGAAAAGAGTCAAAGTGGATTTTCCGGTAGCCGGCGGCGCGGCAACATAGACGACGATTTTTCTGTCGAGTTTTGCGCGCAATTTTGTCAAATTCCCGAGAAACGGAATAAACAGCTCTTCAACGGTTGTCTTGACGAACTTCACTTCACGAACAAGTCCGTTGACTTCCATGTTGTAGGTATTCCGGATTTTTTCGCTCATAAAATTACCTCCTCAAATACAGATTGACACTTTGCACGGTTAAACCGGCCGGATTTGAATTCGACACAGTCACGGCGCGTTTATTTTACAATCATCATCGGGAAAAGTGAAGAAAAACTTCCTTTCATTTGTCATGCAACGAAACAAATTTTTCGCATATCCGAATAATTTTTTTACGATTCCCGCAAAAATTCCAAGTAATTTACCTTTTCAAATTTTTAAATTTCTCCATGGCCGCGATTGTATTTTCGCGACTGCCGAAAGCCGTCAATCTGAAATAATTTTCTCCGCATGGGCCGAAACCCGCGCCGGGAGTTCCGACGACATTTGATTCTCTCAAAAGTTTGTCGAAAAAGTCCCAAGACTTCATTTTGCCGGGAGTTTCAAGCCAAATGTAAGGCGCATTTTCTCCGCCGTAAACTTTCAAACCGAGTGCGGAAAGTCCTTCGCGAATAATTTTTGCATTGGTCATGTAATAGTCGATAAGTTCTTTAACCTGCGCTTGACCTTCTTCCGAATAAATTGCCGCCGCCCCGCGCTGAATTATGTAAGCCGTGCCGTTAAATTTCGTGGTCTGCCGGCGGAGCCAAAGATTTTTGAGCGGAACTTTTTCTCCGGATTTTGTAAAGCCGGTCAAGTTTTTCGGAATAACGACATAACCGCAACGGGTACCGGTAAATCCTGCGGTTTTGCTGAATGAACGAAATTCAATCGCAAAATCTTTTGCGCCGTCAATTTCAAAAATCGAACGGGGAATGTTTTCGTCGGAAATGTAAGCGGCATAAGCGGCATCATAGAGAATTATCGAATCGTTTTTCCGGGCATAATCAATCCAATTTTTCAAAGCGTCTTTTGTCAAAGTCGTTCCGGTCGGGTTGTTCGGCGAACAGAGATAAATCAGATCGATTTTGTTTTCCGGCGGCAAAGGCATAAAATCATTTTCGGCGTTACAGGGCAAATAAGTCACTCCGGAAAATCTGCCGTCCGAATTTAAATCGCCGGTACGCCCCGCCATTACGTTTGTGTCAAGGTAAACCGGATAAACCGGATCGGCAACCGCAACTTTCGCATCGGCCGAAAAAATTTCCTGAATGTTTCCGCAGTCACATTTCGAGCCGTCACTTACAAAAATTTCGTCGGCATCAATTTCAATGCCGCGCTTTTTGTAATTGTATTCGGCAATTTTTTCGCGCAGAAAATCATAACCCTGCTCCGGTCCGTATCCTCTGAAAGTTTCAACTTTTCCCATTTCGGCAACCGCTCCGGTCATGGCATCGATACAGACTTTCGGAAGGGGACGGGTCACATCGCCTATTCCCAAACGAATAATTTTTGCGTCGGGATTTTCGCTTTGAAATTTTGCGACGCGCCGGGCAATTTCGGAAAAAAGATAATTACCCGGCAATTTCAAATAGTTTTCATTCACATAAGCCATAAAAATTTCACCTCAAAAAATTTTACCTCATATACGCAAAATTTAAATCCGGTTGCTGCCGGCAAAAGCCTTTGCGGCAATATCTTTTCTGTAATGCATATCCTCAAAATTTATGACTTCCATGCATTTGTAAACTCTTTCGACGGCTTTTTCGAGATTTTCGGCGGTTACGGTTACGCCCAAAACTCTGCCGCCGGAAGTCACGATTTTGCCGTCTTTTTTGGCGGTACCCGCATGAAAAACGAGTGCGCCGAGAGCTTTTGCCTTTTCAATTCCTTCAATCGGCAGATTTTTTTTGTAAGAACCGGGATAACCGCCGCTTGCCGCAATTACACAGATTGCACTTTCCGAACTCCGGGAAATTTCTTTTTCGGCAAGATTGCCTTCGGCACAGGCAAGCATAATTTCCAAAAGATCGCTTTTGAGGAGAGGCAGGACTGCTTGAGTTTCCGGATCTCCGAAACGCGCATTAAATTCGACAACTTTCGGTTCACCTTCCACGATCATCAGCCCGGCGTAAAGACAGCCGCGATATTCGATTCCTTCCGATTTTAAAGCGGAAACGATCGGCTTTAAAATTTTTTCTTCCGCAAGCCGCAAAACTTTTTCGTCGGCAATCGGTGCCGGAGCATAAGCACCCATTCCGCCGGTATTCAAGCCTTTGTCCCCGTCAAAAACTCTCTTGTGATCCTGCGCGGCAACCATCGGCGCAATCGTTTTGCCGTCAGTGAAAACCAGAAGTGATGCCTCTTCGCCGACCATACATTCTTCGACGACAATTTTACTTCCCGCCGTGCCGAAATTTTTCATGTCGTCAACGGCTTGAATTGCCTCGTCAAGATTTTGTGCAACGATAACGCCTTTTCCGGCGGCAAGTCCGTCCGCCTTTATGACAATCGGCGCGCCTTTTTTCCGGATATAATCTTTTGCAAGATTTAAATCGTCGAAAACTTCAAAATCTGCGGTGGGAATGTTGTATTTCTTCATCAGATTTTTTGCAAATATTTTTGAGCCTTCAATTTGAGCGGCGGCCTTTTTGCAACCGAAAGATTTTATTCCGGCAATTTCAAGCGCATCGACAAGCCCGTTGACAAGCGGAGCCTCCGGCCCGACAACGACAAGGTCAATTTTTTTGTCCTTCGCAAAATTTACGATCGCCGAATTGTCATCGGTTGAAATTCCGGAAACACATTCCGCAAATTCTTCGATTCCCGGATTTCCCGGCAGTGCATAAAGTTTTTTAAGTTTCGGACTTTGAGAAATTTTCCAAGCAAGCGCATGTTCGCGACCGCCGCCGCCTATAATCAAAACATTCATATTTACGAAACTCCTTTTACAATCAATTCGAGTCTTCCGGAACGCGGGTGAAACATAAGACCGTGAACTTTTACGTCTTTGGGGATAAGCGGATTTGATTTTATTGCCGCGACCGCATCTTTTACATTTTGTTCGGGATGTTGAAAACCGTCCGCCCATTCGTCAAGTTCTTTTTTTACCATTTGAATTGCCTCCGGAACGATTCCCCGCGCCAGCATTGCCTTTGTCAAACTTTCGGAAGTGGTTTTTGCCATGCCGCATTCATGATGACCGATAACGGCAATTTCATTTACACCGAGTTCATAAATGCAGACCAACAAACTGCGAATCGTTGCGTCAAAAGTCCCGGTGATTGAATTGCCGGCGGTCTTTATGACTTTTACGTCACCGCGACTCAATCCGAGTGCCGGCTCCAAAAAATTTACAAGCCGGGTATCCATACAGGTGACGACCGCAAGCTGTTTGTTGGGAAGTTTGCTTGCATGAACGTCCTCATTTGTATAATCTGCCGGCGGATTTTTGCAAAATTCTTCGTTGATTCTCAAAATCTCCTCGATAAGTTTCATTTTACAATCTCCTTTCACTTTTTCAAAATCGGAGCAAATATTTTATCGTATTTTTGGGGAAGTTCTCCGGCGGCATAAGCTTCCCTGACAAATTTTTTTACATCTTTTGGCATAGAAGTTACGTCGCCGCCCGAAATTTCCAATATATCCGAAAGAATATTATCAACGAAATTTTTATCGGTTACCGATTTTTCCATTCTTGCAAACAATTCTTTAATCGCCGGATCCAAATGCGGCAATTCGTCATAAAGTTCCAATTCAATTCCGACCCCGTCGCAAATATTTTTCAACACAGCTTCCGCAACATAACTGCTGACGGAAATTCTTTTGGGAACGGCAAGGTTATTGAGTAACTCTTTAAAGAAAGAGTCAACCGTCGAATCCACGTCGTCCGGGTAATGAACACATAAAGCGGATTGATAAATTTGACCGCCGAGAGAATAAATGGCAAAAACAGCAACGGGGATTCTTATTTTGTGTGCATTTTTTTCGTCGGGAGCGGAAAAAAACGGCAACGGATAAATTTCCAATTCCATTTCGCCGGATTTGTCCGCCTTTTTCAGTGAAGACATACGTTTGCGACTCAATTTTGCCTGCGGATAATTCGGATCAAAATTTATTCCGTCGTCAAGTCGCGGATTTGTGACTTTATAAGAACGGGGTCTTTTTTCCAAAATCGGTATACTTCGCATATAAGGAGGCTCATCCGAAATTTTTATTTTGGGCGGCTCCGAATTTAACCTGTTCGCAACTTCCAAAACTGCGGAAAGCGCGGAAATCAAAATTTCCTCATCTTTCGGGTCGAAAACTTCATAAGACATGCAATAGGGTTCATGTTTGAGAAATTTCGGATAAGGAGTTTTTCCGCGAAAAGTTAAGCCGGTTTCCTTTGAAACTTGTTTATATTCTTCCAAATCTTCCGGTTCGAGTTCTTTTTTTTCAAGAAAATTAAGTGAAAGACATTCAATGGCGAGTCCTTCCATAATCTTTTCGTTTTCCGTCAGATCGATATAAGGAATTGAAATTGCGGATGAAAAAAGTTTTCTGAAATTTTCCAATCCGCTTTCACCGACATAAACCGAAATTTGAATATCCGTTCCGCCGTCTGCGACTACCGAGCAATAACCGATTTGCCCGTCCGGGAGTTTGACACCGAAAATTTGCTCCGGTCCCAATTTCTTTTGAATACCGCTCTTGCGAATTTTATCTGCCAATTCGTAAAGTTCCGGACTTACCATAACAGATCGCCCTCCAAAAATTTTATCTCAAAAGATCGATCTTCTCTATTTCATAACCGTGCTTTTTCAATGCGTTCACGATTCGATTTATATGTTCATGATTGTGAGTTTCCACCGTCACTTCCAAAACAACTTTTTTGAAACTGTCGGTAACTCTTGCCTGATCATGTTCCAATTTTATGACGTTTGCATTTTCGTCGCTTAAAATTTTTGAAACGTTCAAGAGTTCGCCGGGCTTGTCGGGAAGCATTACCGCAAAGCAGAAAATTCTGCCGCGAACGATGAGAGCCTTGTCAATCAGTGCGGAAAGAGTTGAAATGTCAATGTTTCCGCCGCTTATTACGGCAACAACTTTTTTGTTTTTGAAATTCAATTTTTCGAGCGCGGCAAGGGAAAGAACTCCGGCACCTTCCGCAATAAGTTTGTGTTTTTCGATTAAAGACAAAAGTGCGGACATTATTTCCATTTCGTTGACGGTTATAATTTCGTCAAGATATTTTTTGCAGAAGGCAAAAGTCAGATCGCCGGCGGTTTTTACCGCGCAGCCGTCCGCAACCGTATCGGCTCCGGGAAGTGTTACTATTTTTCCGGCATCAAGCGCGGCCTTCATACAGGCGGCATTTTCCGGCTCAACACCGATAACTTTAACGCCGGGATTTACAAGTTTTGTGGCAAGGGCAACTCCCGAAACAAAACCGCCGCCCCCGACGGGTACCAAAATTGCGTCAACGTCTTTAAGTTCGTTTATAATTTCAAGCGCGGTAGTTCCCTGTCCCAGCAAGACTTCCCTATCGTTGAAGGGGTGAACATAGACGTAACCGTGTTTTTTCTGAAGTTCCAGACTGTATTTGTATGCCTCGTCAAACCCGTCGCCGTGCAAAACAACTTCCGCGCCGTAAGCCTTTGTCGCCTCAACTTTCAAAATCGGAGTGGTGGCCGGCATACAAATAACGGCTTTAACTCCCAATTTTTTTGCGGCGAAGGCAACACCCTGTGCATGATTCCCGGCGGAGGAAGTGATAACGCCTTTTGCGCGTTCTTCGTCTGAAAGTTGACTGATTTTGTTGTAGGCTCCCCGCAGTTTAAAAGCTCCGGTATGTTGCATATTTTCCGGTTTCAAATAAACGTCATTTCCGCTTATCTCCGAAAAAAAATCACTGTGAATGAGTTTTGTCTTTTTTACAATCCCGGAAAGTTGTTTGTCTGCGCGGTAAACGTCGGCAATCCCGGTATTTTCGACAATCGCGTCGGTATTCGGCGCGGAATCTTTTTTTTCTTCAGCCATTAAAATTTCTCTCCAATCAAAATTACAAACGGTAATATTTCCGAAACCTGTTTTTGGTGAAACGCCCGTGAAACCCGGTATTACATTTTTTCCGGAGCCGAAACACCGAGCAAATTCAAAGCGTGTTTAATCACATGCGCCGCAACTTTGACAAGCGCAAGACGTGCCGATGCCAATTCTTCATCAACACCCAAAATTCTGCAGTCGCGATAAAATCCGTGAAATGCCGCCGCCAAATCATAAACGTAAGAACAAATTCTTTGAGGAGCGTACTCTTTTGCCGCCTTCTCAATTTCTTCCGGATACTCAAAGATTTTGTTGATTAAATCAATTTCGGCGGAAGAATTCATCAGAGAAAATTTCGGATTGTCCGAAATTTTTAAACCGGCTTCTTCAGCCTGCCGGAAAATGCTGCAAATTCTGGCGTGTGCATATTGAACGTAATAAACCGGATTTTCGGAACTTTTCTTTTTCGCCAAATCCAAATCAAAATCAAGTTGAGAGGCGATCGAACGCATGAGGAAAAAATATCTTGCCGCATCAGTCCCGACTTCCTCCATGAGTTCGCGCAAGGTAATACTTTCGCCGGTACGCTTTGACATTTTTACAAGTTCGCCGTCGCGATAAAGCGAAACCATCTGCAGGAGCAAAATTTTCAATTTGTCCGCATCAAATCCCAAAGCCGACATCGCCGCCTTGACCCGGCAAATATATCCGTGATGATCCGCGCCCCAAATATTTATCAATTCGCCGAATCCGCGCTCAAATTTATCTTTGTGATAGGCAATATCCGCCGCAAGATAAGTGGGTACGCCGTTTTCGCGAATTACGACGCGGTCTTTGTCATCGCCGTATTTTGTGGAGGCAAGCCAAAGCGCGCCGCCTTCTTCATAAATTGCACCCTTGTCTTTTAAAGTTTGAATCGCCGAATTTACTTTATCCGGATGCAAAGTTCTTTCGCTGAACCATGTATCAAATTCGACGCGAAAATCGGAAAGATCTTTTTTGAGTTCGGCAAGTTTTTCGGAATATGCAATATCCTGCAAAACTTTCAGGCGTTCATCTTCCGGCAAATGCAAATACTTGTCGCCGTCGCGTTCGATAATTTTTTTTGTCGTATCGATAATATCCGCTCCGTGATAGCCGTCCTCCGGGAAATCGACCTTTTGCCCGAAAAGTTCAAGATAGCGGGCATTCACCGACTTTGCAAGATTTTCCATTTGATTGCCGGCATCGTTTATGTAATACTCGCTTTCGATATTGTAACCGGCGGCGCGCATAATGTTTACGATTGCGGAACCTGCCGCCGCGCCGCGTCCGTGACCGACGTGCAAAAGTCCGGTGGGATTGGCGCTGACGTATTCGATTTGAATTGTCTTGTTGCCTTTGTTTTCAAGTTGACCGAAATTTTCTCCGGCGTTGTAAATTTCTTTAAATTCGTCGTAAATTACGTCGGACTTCAAATAAAAATTCATAAAGCCCGCGCCGGCAATTTCAATCTTTTCAAGCCATGCGCCGGAAATATTTTTTGCAAGTTCTTCCGCAATTTTTCTCGGAGCGGCATGAAAAATTTTTGCCGATTGCATTGCAAAATTTGTGGCAAAATCTCCAAATTCTTTTTTGGGCGGGACTTCCAACAAAACTTCCGGCAATTCACCGGTCGATTTAAAAATTCCCCCGTCAATTACAGCTTTTGCCGCATTTTTGACCGATTCGATAATTTTATCTTTAATCTGCATTCATAAGACACCTTTCATCATTATTGCGCGAAATTATACAAAATTTAA
>CAJOPK010000062.1 GCA_905236255.1 uncultured Selenomonadaceae bacterium
AGCGTTCTTTAAATTCTTCCGGCGACATCTTGTAAGCATTTGCCAAGCCCGGATCGTCAAGATCGCCTTTTTCAAGACGCATCATAAAGCCGCGAGCAATTCTGTAATGAACGGATTCGATATTGACTCTGCGAACGTAAGTTTTGCCGGTTTCCGGATCGCGAATGTCCTCAAAGCGAAGGGGAACTGCACGGTTGTCCTGAATGGTGATGAGTGCGCCGCTGCCGCCAATGTCTTAAAAAACTTTTTCAAGTCAAACACTCGCTTTACAAATTCGCACCGATTTTAAATGCCGCGTCCCCAAATTCCGATTTTTCGACGGCACTGCGATAACCGCAACCGATCGCCCAAATTTGTCCGCAATCTTCCCAATTCATATATCTGACCAAAGTTTCGTAATGACTTTTCAACGACTCAAAAGTCCAATCCGCGCTGTTCCAAGCCGTTGCCATAAAAATTGACTTTTTCCCGTTCAAGCGCGTGGTTCTCGAATAAAATCTGTCCACAATAATTTTAAGTTGCGCGCTCATTCCGTAATAATAAAGCGGCGTTACAAAAACCAACAAATCCGCCTCCAACATTTTCGGCATCAGTTTTTGAGAAATTGCATCGTTGAAAACACAATCGCCGTCCATTCCGCACCGGTTGCAACCTCTGCAGGGGTGAGTTTCTTCATTTGCCGCATCGAAAGTAAAAATTTCGTGACCGGCGGATTTCGCGCCTTCGATAAATTTCTGCGCCAAAAATCTTGAAGTCGATTCACTTTCCGAATGAGGGCTGCTGTTGATGACCACAATTTTCATTTTTTTACCTCCCGAAATATTTTCCGGCGGCAATTTCTTTTCGTCGGCGGCGGCAGAAATTCCGCAACCGCTCAGAAAAAGTGAAATCGCGCCGAAACTTGCGATTTTCAAAAAATCTCTTCTGTCCATAATTTTTCACCTGCAAAAAAATTTTACAAATTTATTTCGTGCGGAATGACTTCCGGATCGTGATTCGCCAAAGATTCAACACAATTTTCGTCGGAACTTGTTTTTCTTATCCATTCCAAAGATTTCAATTAGATTGTGTCAAGGAATCTTCCGGTTTTAACCGGGAGAGGTTCAACTGACACATTGTCAACAAAAAATTCAATTTGCCGTCGGAATATATTTAATTTGTTCCAATCCTACATAAATACGCCGATTTTTGCAAAAAAGACTTGATTTTTGCGCGATATTCCGGTAAATTCTCCCGGTGAACTCTGGAAGGAGGAGAAAAATATGACGAAAACAGAATTGACGGCGAATGTCGCCGAAAAAGCCGGACTTGATCGCAAGAAAGCGGATAAAGCGGTTGTTGCAGTTTTTGAAGCAATTAAAGACGCTTTGAAGGAAGGCGACAAGGTTCAGATCATCGGTTTCGGTACTTTTGAAAATCGTGAACGCAGTGCACGCAAGGGACGCAATCCCCGCACCGGCGAAGAGATTGACATTAAAGCATCGAAACTTCCGTCTTTCAAAGCCGGTAAAGCATTGAAAGAAATCGTCAATCCCTAATTTCGGAAACGCAGGTTTCCGCAGGGCGAAATTCTCAAGTTTTGAGAGTTTCGCCTTTTTTGTGTCATAAATCAAAAACGGTGAACGACTTACAAAAATCATTCCCCGTTTATTCGTGACCGGTTCTTTCAAACCGACAAAAATTTCAAATTTTAAATTACTTGAGTTCGACGGTTGCGCCGACTTCTTCAAGTTTCGCTTTGAGAGCTTCCGCATCGGCTTTGGAAATTTTTTCTTTGACCGGAGCCGGAGCGCCGTCAACGAGAGCTTTTGCTTCTTTCAAGCCGAGACCGGTTGCTTCGCGAACAGTCTTGATGACTTTGATTTTTTCGGCACCCGCATTTGCGAGAATTACATCAAATTCGGTCTTTTCTTCTTCAGCCGCGCCGCCCGCTGCCGGAGCCGCACCTGCCGCCGCAACAGCTACCGGAGCTGCAGCGGAAACGCCGAATTTTTCTTCCATGGCCTTGACGAGTTCGGAAAGTTCGAGAACCGTCATGCTTTCAATGGCCTGCATAATTTCTTCTTTAGTCATTATTTTACCCTCCAAAATTTTCGTTAAATTTCATCTTCAAGCCGGAATTTTTACCCGGCAATATTCATCAAGCCGCTTCCTTCTCTTTCTTCTGACGAACGGCATCGATAACATAAACCGCATTGCGAATAACCGCCGAAAGTACGCCGACCGTGTTGGCGATCGGAGCATTCATGCTGCCCAAGAGTTTCGCGATGAGTTCTTCGCGGCTCGGGAGCGATGCAAGTGCCTTGACTTCTTTTTCGTCAATGACTTTGCCTTCGACCATACCGACTTTGACGGTGAGAATACCGGCATCCTCAAGTTTGTTTTTCTTCATGAAACCGCAGAGAATTTTTGCCGGAGCAACCGCATCTTCGGTGGAAAAAGCAATGGCGGTCGTACCTTCCAAATGTGAATCAAAGCCTTCGATTCCGGCTTCTTTTGCCGCAATTCGGAGCATTGTATTTTTTACGACTTTGTAAGTGACACCCGCCGCACGAAGTTCGCGACGAAGTTCGGTATCCGTTGCAACATTCAAGCCGCGATAACCGGTAAGAACAACGCCTTTGGCATTTGTAAGCCAGCCTTTAATTTCTTCGACTACGGCATGTTTTTGCGGAGCAACTCCGCCGTGTCTGCCTTTATGCATAGTGTTCACCTCCTCGAATTTTATGAAAAAACCTCCGATCACAGCTTAATCGGAGGAACTTTTTTAATGTCAAAGTCTCCGATCTCGGCGGGCAATTTTAATCGGATTTTCCGAACCTGCTGTCTATGATCGTATTGTTGCGAAATTTAATTTTGAATTATGCGCCGGTTACGACAACCGGAACGCCGGGTCCCATCGTTGCGGCAAGAGTTACCGACTTAACGTACTGACCTTTTGCGGCCGCCGGTTTTGCCTTGATGAGAGTATCCATAAGCATTTGATAATTTTCTTTGAGTTTGTCTTCTTCAAAGGACGCTTTGCCGATCGGGCAGTGAACATTTCCGGCTTTGTCGGTACGATATTCGACTTTACCGGCTTTTTGTTCTCCGATTGCCTTTGCAATATCCGGCGTGACGGTTCCGAGTTTCGGGTTCGGCATCAAGCCGCGCGGTCCCAAAAGTTTACCCAAGCGACCGACAACACACATCATGTCCGGAGTTGCGACGGCAACATCGAAGTCAAACCAGCCGCCCTGAATTTTCGCGACGACATCATCATCGCCGATAATATCCGCGCCGGCATCTTGAGCTTCTTTGACTTTTTCGCCCTTGACGAATGCCAAAATTCTCTTGGTTTTGCCGGTGCCGTGCGGAAGTACGACCGCGCCGCGTACCTGCTGATCCGCATATTTCGGATCAACGCCCAAACGAACGTGAAGTTCGATCGTTTCGTCAAATTTTGCCGTTGCGGTTTTTTTGACGATTGCGACAGCCTCTTCCGGTGCGTAGAATTTATCGGCTTCAATGAGTTCCATTGCCGCGCGATATTTTTTGCTTAACTTTGCCATTAAAGAAATTCCTCCCTGCGGTACAAACGAATAAAATCTCCCGCTTTTACATTACGCAACAATCTCAATTCCCATGCTGCGTGCGGTACCTTCAATCATGCGCGTTGCCGCCTCGACGGAACTTGCATTCAAGTCCTTCATCTTGAGTTCGGCAATCTCAATCGCTTTTGCGCGGGGCAATTTTGCGACTTTGTTTTTGTTCGGTTCGCCCGAAGCCTTTTCAATGCCCGCCGCTTTTTTCAAAAGTACCGGTGCCGGCGGAGTTTTGGTAATGAAGGTGAAAGAACGATCTTCGTAAACCGAAATCTCGACCGGAATAACCAAGCCTGCCTGTTGAGCCGTGCGATCGTTAAATTCTTTGACGAATGCCATGATATTAACGCCCGCCTGACCGAGTGCCGGACCTACGGGCGGCGCGGGTGACGCTTTGCCTGCCGGAACCTGCAACTTGACAACTTTTGTAACTTTCTTTGCCATGATCTCACCTCCCTTCGGTGAAGTTTAAAACTTAATACTTTTCAACTTCTTCCAAACTCAAATCAACCGGAGTATCTCCGACCAAAACCTTTACGCGACGGCGCGGAATGTCAAGCTCCTTGACGACCGCATCTCTGTCGGCAAGCCACCCGGAAGTAATGCGAACTCTGTCTTTGACTTTAATATCCGTGACAAATTCGTCTTTCGCGCTTGCGGTCATCGCGTTGAGAATATTCTCCGCTTCGTCCTCCGTCAAGGCAATCGGATCTTTTTCGGAACCGACGAAACCGGTAACGCCCTGAGTATTTCTGACGACATACCAGGAATAGTTGTTGACGATCATGTCAACGAGAACGTATCCCGGAAAAACTTTGCGCGGTACCGTTTTGCGCTTTCCGTCTTTAACGGTCGTTTCGTTTTGAACGGGTACGACGACGTTAAAGATAACGTCCTCAAGATTTTGGGCAACAATCTTGCTTTCAAGATTTGCCTTGACTTTGTTTTCGTACCCGGAGTAAGTATGGACGACGTACCATGCACGCTTTCCGTCCCTGTCGGGCATTTGTTCCATAAGTCTGTCGCCTCCTTAACCGAGAATCATGCGAAACAGTTTAGCAAAGGCGGTATCGCAAACCCAAATGAGTGCGCAAACAATGACGACCGCAATTCCGACGACACCGGTATATGAAACAAGTTCTTTTTTCGTCGGCCAGGAAACTTTGTCAAGCTGAATACGAACTTCCCTGATGAATTGAACGATTCCGCCGACTTTGCCGTCGTTTGTTTTTTGTTCCTCCAAAATTCACACCTCGCCCGGCGGCTTATTTCGTTTCTTTGTGAAGAGTATGCTTGTGACAGAATTTGCAATACTTCTTCATTTCGATACGATCGGGATTGTTCTTTTTGTTCTTGTTTGTCCTGTAGTTGCGATTTTTACATTCGGTGCAGGACATCGTAATGTTGACGCGCATAAGCTGCTGACCTCCTTTAAAAATAAAACCCCTCCGCGGGGCTGTCATTTTCCAAAAAATGGTGGCGGCACAGAGATTTGAACTCCGGACACAACGGGTATGAACCGTTTGCTCTAGCCAACTGAGCTATGCCGCCGGCTTTAATGTGGTGATGAAAATGATGGAGCTGATGACCGGGATTGAACCGGTGACCTTATCCTTACCAAGG
>CAJOPK010000063.1 GCA_905236255.1 uncultured Selenomonadaceae bacterium
TATCGTACATATTTCAAGAAATTTTGACAAAGTCCGGACGGAAAAATAACCGTTATCGGCGTGCGTTCGTCTTTACCAACACGCCCTGGGATAGTTCGGAAAATAAAGTCACACAGATTGACCGAAAATTTTTTCGATTGACGCAGAAAAATTTTTTCAATAGAATTTTGTAAAGTCAATCGGGAAATTTCGGTTCGGTCTGTGTATTTTTTTGTCGATTGCAGAAAAAATTTCTTTAACAGGGAGATTGAAATGAAAACTCTTTTACTCTGTGCAAGCCACAACGATTTGGGCTTGATTAAAGCTTTGCGAAAAATCGGCGCGGAAATTGTCGTTACCGGAAATATCGAAAATCTTCCGGGACAAAAATTTGCCGACAAATATATCAAATCCGACTACTCCGACAAAGAATTGATACTCTCCGTTGCCGCGAAAGAAAAAATCGATACCGTTTGCCCGTGTTGCAACGATTACGGAGTTTACACGGCGGCTTACGTTGCGGAAAAATTGAATTTACCCGGACACGATTCTTACGAAAATATTTTGCAACTTCACAATAAAGACAAATTCAAAGAGCTTGCAAAAAAGTTAAACCTGCTCACTCCGGAAGCAAAACAATTTGACAACATTCAAGACGCCGAAAAATTTTTGTCGCTTGTCGATTATCCGGTGATTGTCAAACCGATTGATGCGAGTGCCGGGAACGGTGTGTCAAAAATCGACGGGGGGGGGTGGTGTAAAGAGTCGGGCGAAATTGTAAAAAATGCCTTTGAAAAATCCCGGAGCAAAAAAATCGTAGCGGAAAAATTTTTGTCCGGCTCTCAGCACGGTTTATGCACATATCTGATAAATCAAAAAGTTGTCGCCGTTTGCACGAACAACGAATACTCTTTTGTAAATCCTTACCGGGTTGAAATTGATACATTCCCTTCCGTCTCTTCCGAAGATACGATTTCTTTTCTTGTTGACGAAATTGAAGCCGTTGCCGAATATCTCCGGCTGAAGGACGGAATTTTTCATCTGCAATACATAATGCACGAAGGGAAACCGTACATTATCGAAGTCATGCGAAGAGTTCTCGGCAATATGTATTCCGTGCCGGGAAATATGCTTTGCGGATTCGATTGGGATTATTGGGAGGCTCGCGCACGTTGCGGATTGTCTTTGGAATTTTTTCCGCGACAAAATTTTCCGGAAGGTTATTTCGCTTACAAAACGATTCTCGGTTCCGGAAACGGCGTTATCGAAAAAATTCTGATTCCTCCGGAGTACAAAAAATTTATTATCGGTTCATTTTTCCTCATGCACGCCGGCGATGAAATTACCGATTACAAGTCCCGCCCGATAGGATTTTTGTTTTTCCAATTCTCTTCGCATGACGAAATGAAAAAAGTTTTAATCGACAATTTCAGAAATGATTTGGCGGTGATGAAAAATGAACGGTAAAGGCGAAATTTGTATCGGTATGGCGGGTGCCGGCAGAGCAACCGAACTTCATATGCTCGGCTTGCAAAGATTCAGCGGTATTCCGATTTGTTACAAACATATCGCGGCGCGGAGAAACGAACAGGTTATTCCGGCAAAAAAGCGATTCGGTTTTCAAAAAGCGTCGCTGAATTTTGATGACCTGCTTAACGATTCGGAAATTGATGTCATAGATATTTGCACGCCGCCTTACGTTCACGACGAAATGATTCGCAAATCTCTCGCCGCCGGCAAACACGTTATTTGTGAAAAACCTTTAACCGGATATTTCGGAAACGCCGACGATCCGGAGCCGATCGGTTTAAAAGTTTCCCGACAAAAAATGTATGAATACGTTCTTTCCGAAATGCGGGACTTGGAAAACGTCGTCAAAAAATCCGGCAAAAAATTTATGTACGCGGAAAATTTTGTCTATGCGCCCGCCGTCGTGAAAGCCGCAGAAATTTTGGAGAAAAAGAAAAGTAAAATTTTATTTGCGAAAGGCGAAGAAAGTTTGAAAGGTTCAAGCTCACCCGTTGCCGGAAAATGGAACAAGACCGGCGGAGGAACTTTCATTCGCACCGGCGCACACCCGCTGACAGCCGTTTTATGGTTGAAACGACAAGAAGCGATTGCCCGTCAAGAAAATATTTTCGTCAAAAGTGTTCTGGCGGATATGTCGCAAATTACTCCGGCACTTTCCGATTACGATCACCGGCACATAGCGGCAAGACCGGAGGACGTGGAAGATTTCGGCGTGGTGATTATAACTTTTTCCGACGGAACGAAAGCTTTGATTGCGGCGACGGATACTTTGCTCGGAGGGAGCAGAAACTGCGTTGAATTGTATTGCAACGATGCCGTCATAAATTGCAAAATTACGATGTCGGATTTGATGTCCACTTATTTTTTGGACGAAGAAAATTTGGAGGACGTTTATATTTCCGAAATGTTGCCCGGAAAAATCGGTTGGAACAATCCTTTTCTCAGCGACGAAATTATTCGCGGATACACCGACGAAATGCGCGACTTTATCGAATGTATTTATTTCGACAGGGAACCCAAATCCGGATTTGATCTCGCGTTTGAAACGACGAAAGTAATTTATGCCGCTTATTGGTCGGGCGAAGTCAAAAAAGAAATTGTTCTTTAAAGTCGGTTTTATTTTCCCGGCAAAATAAAAAGACTCCGTTAAAAAAACGAAGTCGCGCCGAAAAAAATCCGGCAATTTGAAATGTATGAGCAATGTCTCCTTGTGATACCTCACAGGGAAAAGGCAAATCCAAAAATTGAAAACGTCCCGCAATTCAACGAACGAATACGGGACGCAAAATTAAAAAATCCGGCAAAAAACCGGAAATTCCGAATCAAAATTCGTGAATCCCCATCCCCGTCACTCGCAGGTTTGAAAAAAATTTTTCTCGTCAAAAAAATTTTCTTCGGCGGTGATTGTCAATCAAGCAGTTCTCCCGACTTCGGATCTTGGTTTGTTTGCGCCTTCCCAAAGAAATTTTCTTCAGTGACATAACTTTTGCAAACGCACTCCCCGCTACGGTGGCGTGACCGTTCCGGCATTTGACCGGATTCTCTATCAAGTCTTGCGACACTTGATCCAATCGTTATTCAATTTGACGAAATATTACACCGGCGATTTAAGATTGTCAAATAAAATTCTCACACGCAAAAAAATTTTCCGGGTTGCGGTTCGGAAATTTTTTTTTTGCACTTCGTCACGGAAAAGTTATTTCGGTGAATATTGACTTTTTTATCTCATTGTTTCATAATTTTGCATAATAAAGGAGCTGTTCTGTCATGACACAATTTGATAAGCGCAACATCAGCATGATGATGGATTTCTACGAAATGACGATGGCCAACGGA
>CAJOPK010000064.1 GCA_905236255.1 uncultured Selenomonadaceae bacterium
AAGCCGCAGAAAAAATTCCCGACGGTGCAAAAGGAGATGCAACGAGCATGATTAAAGTCGAAAATTTGAAACTCATGCAAGAATGGGATAAAGTTTTCCCGAAAAGCGAAAAAGTCAATCACAAGAAGGTTACCTTCGTCAATCGTTACGGAATCACTCTTGCCGCCGATATGTATACGCCGAAAAATTATTCCGGTCAACTTCCGGCATTGGCGGTTGCCGGTGCTTTCGGTGCGGTCAAAGAACAAATTTCCGGACTTTACGCGCAGGAAATGGCGGAACGCGGATTTTTGACGATTGCCTTTGATCCTTCATTTACCGGAGAAAGCGGCGGCTATCCGAGATTTGTTGCTTCGCCGGATATTAACACGGAAGATTTTTGTGCGGCAGTCGATTTTCTTTCCACCCTTGAAAATGTTGACGAAAACAAAATCGGGATTATCGGAATTTGCGGCTGGGGCGGACTTGCCTTGAATGCGGCGGCAATCGACACCCGGATTAAAGCAACAGTCACGACCACAATGTACGATATGAGCCGGGTAATGGCGAACGGATATTTTGATTATGAAAAAGATGCCGAAACTCTCAAAAAAGAACGTCAACAAAATCGCGAAAATTTGAACAAACAGCGCACTCTTGATTATAAAGACGGAAAATATAAGAGAGCCGGCGGTGTTGTTGAAGATCCTTCCGAGTTTCCGCAATTCGTCAAAGATTATTACACCTATTACAAAACAAAACGCGGTTATCATAAACGCTCTTTAAATTCAAATGACGGCTGGAATATGACAAGCGCGCTGTCGTTTATGAATATGCCGCAACTCACTTACACGAACGAAATTCAAAATCCGGTTTTGATTATTCACGGCGAAAAAGCACATTCGAGATATTTTTCGGAAGACGCTTTTGAAAAAATGACCGGCACGAAACGCTCCGGAGATGACACGGTTGCCGGCAACAAAGAACTTTTGATAATTCCCGGCGCGTCACACATAGATTTGTATGACAACAAAAATGCAATTCCCTTTGATAAGATCGAAACTTTCTTCAAAGCAAATTTCAAAACCGGAAGATTCTGAAATAAAAATTTTTGAGTAACGTTTCGTCAGACTCTCATAACGCACCCTAAAACATACCGAGAGTTCCGAAAATCAAAAGCCACAGGAAAACCGTAAAACAGGCAAATGCCGAAGTAAAGACGACACAATTCCCGGCAAGATCGGCATCTCCGTCCATCTGTTGAGCCATTGCGAATGATACGACCGCGCAGGGCGTTCCGAAAATTGCAATCAGCGTCACAAGTTCAACTCCCCTGAATCCCAAAAGCGCACCGGCAGTCAGCATTATTCCCGGAACCAAAATTAACCGGCTCAACACACAACCTACAAGTTGAGGACGGTGCAAATGTGTACTTCCCAATTTAAAGGATGCGCCCAAAATTATCAAAGCTACCGGTGTCGTTGCGGCGGCGATTTGACCGAAAGGCTTTAAAACCGGTGCCGGCAATTTTATCCCGGAAATCAAAAGCAATGCGCCGCAACATGCGCCGATTATCATGGGATTTTGAATAAGTCCTTTCAATATCGGCAACGGCGAAAATTTTCCTCCTCTGAAAGTTTCAAGTGCCAACACCGCCAAAAAATTATACATCGGTATGATCACCGCGATCATCATTGTTGCAACCGCAATATTCTCGTCACCGAAAATATTTGAGACGATCGGCACGCCGAACAGCACAAAATTGCTCCGGAAAATTGCCTGAATCATTACGCCACGCCGCCGGTTTTCCGGCTCGATTTTCGGGACAATCAAAAATGCAAGCGCAAAAACCGTCAAAACTCCCAACGCGCCGAAAAGCATCAGTTTCGGGCGAAAGGTCGCGGCAAGATCCGTCGTGTAAATACTGTGAAACATAAGGCAAAAGAAAAATACCCGGAAAACCATCCGATTCATGTGGTTGAGTTCTTCTTCGCTCAACCACTTTTTATATTTCACAAATGCGCCGATTGCCATCAAGCAAAACATCGGCGTAACGGCACTTACCGCAACAACGAAATTGCC
>CAJOPK010000065.1 GCA_905236255.1 uncultured Selenomonadaceae bacterium
CATAAAGATTGGCGACTGTGTAAGAAGTTTTATAAGTTTTTACTTCAGGATTTTTTTCGGCGGCGATTAAAATATTTTTATCGTCCGCGCAGTCAACAGTTTCAGACTTCGAGATAATTTTATTTTTTTCTTCGTCGAAAGTTGAACTGTACAAAACCAGCCACTTGCAAGCACGCTCCTGTTGCCAATATGAAAAAAGTTGTCCGCCGTCTTCGTTCAAATTTTTCAGTTCTTTGTAATATTCATTGCCGGAAGTTTTGCACTCGATAATGCAATAAGTTTTATTTTCCGAATCCGAAATACAAATGTCAGCCCTGCCGCTTTTTGAATCGTGCCCCAACTGCCAAGCCTTTTCAAGAGTAATATCTTCAGGCTTATAACCCTTATCGAGCAGACGATTTACACATTCAAAGACGACCAAATTTTCCTTGTGCGATTTGTCAATGATACTGTTTCTGTCGTGATTTTTAACCTGCATCGGATAGAAAAGTTTCTTTGTATTCAGATCCGCTTTCATCAAAATATCTTCGGCAAAATTTTTTTCGTAAATGCCGGCGGAAATTTCGATAAAATTCATGATCTTCAGCACATCGACAAAATTTTTTTCGGTAAGCAAGAAAAATCCCTCCGTTCAAAAACTCCGTAAAATATTTATGGCAGAAAAAAAATCCGTTCCGTTAGCGGGATCGGATTTTTTCACAAACAATTTTTACACTTTGAATTTTTGTCCGGATTATCCGAAATAATCGATCTGCATTGCGTGTTTTACCCGGCGCAAAACTTCCGAAGCCTTTGCACGGGCTTTTTTCGTACCGACCTGCAAAATATTCATTACTTCTTCCGGACGATTTTCGTATTCGGCACGGCGTTTGCGAATCGGATTTAAAGTATCTTCCAAAATTTCCTTCAGATAATTTTTGACCTTGACATCGCCCAAGCCGCCGCGTTGATAATGTTCCTTCATTTCGTCAAGAGTTGCCGTATCTTCACAGAAAGCGTCAAGATAAGTGAACACGGCATTTCCTTCCAAATGTCCGGGATCGCTTACTTTCAAATGTTGCGGGTCTGTATACATTTCTTTGACTTTGGCGGCAACGGTCGCAGTGTCGTCACTCAAATAAATGCAGTTGCCCAAAGTCTTGCTCATTTTTGCCTTGCCGTCAATTCCCGGAAGTCTTTGACAGGTTTTGTTTTGCGGCAGATAAATTTCCGGCTCGATCAAAACATTTCCGCCGTAAAGGTCGTTCATCTTCCGGACAATTTCGCGTGTCTGTTCAAGCATGGGTGCCTGATCCTCACCGACCGGAACAAGGTTTGCGTCAAAGGCGGTAATATCCGCCGCCTGACTTACCGGATAACACAAAAATCCGGCGGGAATACTGGTTTCAAAACCCTTCTGCGCGATTTCGTTTTTGACAGTCGGATTTCTTTCAAGTCTGGAAACCGTGACAATATTCATGTAATAAGCGGTAAGTTCAAAGAGTTCCGGAATTTGAGATTGAATAAAAATCGTTGCCTTTTCCGGATCAAGACCGACGCTCAAATAATCAAGTGCGACGTTTAAAATATTTTCGCGGACTTTCGCCGGAGTCCCGGCATGATCCGTAAGTGCCTGGGCATCGGCAATCATTATGAAAATTTCGTCAAACTCTCCGGAATTTTGGAGTTTTACGCGCTCGCGCAGACTTCCGACGTAATGCCCCAAATGCAATTTTCCGGTGGGTCTGTCGCCCGTCAAAATTATTTTCATCGAATCAACCTTTCCGTAAGTAAAATTTTCTTATAAAAGCAGCGTGACGCTGCACCCTGTTTCGCGAATTATTTTTCAAAAGACCGGAGTTTTTTGCCGTGAATCAAAATTCTTCCGCTTCATCAAGCAAAGCCCCGATACTCGTTTCCCAATAAAAAGGCACATTATGCCGAACGGCGGCAAGGCGGATTATAGCATTTTGGAAAAAATTTTTCAACGTTTGTCAAACCGGCAACACGGGTTCTTCCACATTGAGATAAAATATTTTTAAAACATCGGAAAATCGACTTGCATTACAGGCGGCATTGATAATAAAATTAAGCAAAATCGTTGAAGAAAAAAATACATCATGACATTTAAGGGTGAAACGGAAAATGGACTTTACAAAAAAAAACGAAGATACAAAAAATAAAACCGATCTTGATATGGATATCGGTTTCGGATTGACGGCGCGCATTTTGATTGAATTCTTATTGGTAACCGCCGTTGTCACGGCACTTTCTTTGGCGGCTTATTGTCATGTAAGAACCATGCTGAATAAAACTTTGGAAGAATCCGTTGCCGGAAGTACGCGCACGATTGCATTTGAATTGAAAAAGCAATTCAACTTGGAACTCGATGCTCTGCGGCAAAGGGCAAAATTCGTCGAACTGAATTATCGACGTTCGCCCATGCCTTTGGTTTCTTTGAACGAAGTGAACGGAATGAGAACGGGAGTAATGGGACCGGGCGGCGAAACGGTGATGGGAGCAGCTCCGCCCGAAGAAATTGTTTGGGCCTCTCAACAGGTATATTCCGGCAAACCCGTTATCAGATATATCAAAAATGTCGGGCTGGTGTTTTCCGTCCCCATAAAAATTGACGGTAAAGATTGCGTAATGTACAACTGTTACAATGATTTTGCCGTTCGCAGAAGATTCAATACCATAAGCTACAACGGCGACGGCACGGTAATTTTGCTCAACAATTACCGGGATTGGACGGTTTTGGCCGACGGATTGAGTTTGATAAATACTCACCCGGATATGAATGCCGGCTGGGAGGCACTCGGCAAAAAAATCGGCGCAATTAACGGCGACAATACGGACGAAATGTATTCGGATTACGGAGCCTTATATTATGAATTTCACGGAGTCGGTTACTTTATTTACGGTGCAGTGGTTTCAAAAGAACATCACTTCTTTATTTCCGGTTATGTCCCTTGGACATCGGTCGCGGTCGGTTTTCAGACAATGTATGTCGGTATGTTGATTGTGTTCGGTTTGATTGCGCTGGTTTTGATAATGGTTGCCCGGACAATGTTTAAAAATCGCGAAAACAAACAACTTCGTCACGAAAAACTTTTGGCACTTCAAGCAAGCCGGATGAAAAGCGATTTTCTTTCAAACATGAGTCATGAAATTCGCACTCCGATTAACGCAATTTTGGGAATGGACGAAATGATTTTGCGCGAATCGAAAGACGAAAATATTTTGGAATATGCCGAAAATCTGCAGCACGCCGGAAACAGTCTTTTGAGTATTGTAAACGACATTTTGGATTTTTCAAAAATTGAAGCCGGCAAAATGGAGATTATCAACGTCGAATACGGGCTCGGTTCTCTTTTGAATGACCTTGTAAACATGATTCAACCGCGTGCCGACAAGAAAGGTTTAAAACTTATCGCGAAAGCCGATCCGAATTTGCCTTCCGTTCTTTACGGCGACGAAATAAGGATTAAACAGATTATCACAAACATTTTGACAAATGCCGTCAAATATACGGAACACGGCACGGTCACTTTGACGGTTGATTTTGAAAAGCGCGACGAAAATTCAATTTGGCTGAAAGTAAATGTTTCGGATACCGGAATCGGAATCAAGGAAGAGGACATCGAAAAACTTTTCCACGCTTTTGAACGAATTGAAGAAAAGCGAAATCGTACGATCGAAGGCACCGGACTCGGCATGAACATTACGCAACAGCTTTTGAGTTTAATGGAAAGCCGGCTTGAAGTTTCCAGCGTTTACGGGGAAGGTTCGCAATTCGGATTTAAAATCGCGCAGAAAATAGTAAATTCGGATCCGCTCGGAGATTTTACCGAATCATTTAAACATACGCGCCGCAGCGAATATCATGAAAAATTTATCGCGCCGAACGCAAAAATTTTGGTCGTTGACGATACCGTAATGAATTTGACGGTCGTCAAAGGTCTTTTGAAACGGACGCAAATTCAAATTGACACGGCGGAAAGCGGTTACGAAACTTTAAAATTGGTCAAGGAAAACCGGTACGATTTAATTTTTCTCGATCATCGTATGCCCGGTATGGACGGAATTGAAACTTTGCAAAAAATGCAGACTCTTGCCGGGAACAAATGCAAAAATACGCCGGTAATTTCCCTGACGGCAAATGCCATAAGCGGGGCGCGGGAGCAATATATTGCCGCCGGTTTTAAAGATTATTTGACCAAGCCGATAAATTCCGCCGCTCTTGAAAATCTCATAATCAAATATCTGCCGCCGGAACTCGTCACATTTTCCGAAAACACTTCCGAAGAAATTCCTGAAGAAAATTCCGCTTTGCCGGATTGGCTGAAAAATCTTGAAGGTATTGACACAAATTCCGGCATCGAACACTGCGGAGGTATCGATTCCTATCTTGACGCGCTCAAGGTTTTTGCGGAGGCGGTAAATTCCGGAGCGGACGAAATTCAAAAATACTTTGATTCCGCCGATTGGAAAAATTACACGACAAAAGTTCACGCATTAAAATCAACGGCGCGGGTTATCGGTGCGGAAGAACTTTCGGAACGCGCAAAAAGATTGGAAGATGCCGGAAATTCCGGATATGTTGACGAAATAAAAAAAGATACGCCGGAACTTTTGAAACTTTATCGGACTTACGCCGAAAAACTTTCTCCTCTCGTCAAAGATAATTCGGACGACGAAAACAAGCCTTTGATTGAACCGGACGCGCTTGCGGAGGCTTATGAAACTTTGCGGGAAGTTTCGGCAAGTTTCGATTACGACACTTTGACATTTGTCCTTCAATCTTTGGAAGATTACAGATTGCCGGACGAAGAAAAGAAAAAATTCAAGTCGTTGAAGGACGCGGCGGCAAAACTTGATTGGGATAAAATCAAAGAATTGACCGCTTGAAAAATTTCCACACAAAAAAACCCGTTTTTCTCCGGAACGGGTTTTTGATTTACAAAGAAATTTTCAAGATCGTTTGTTGATTTCGCTCATAATGGCAAGTGCCATATTGTCAATCGGAACCTGTCTGTCAACCGCCCCGCACTCGAAAGCGGATTTCGGCATACCGTAGACTACGGAAGTTGCTTCGTCCTGTCCCAAAGTCGGGGAACCTTTTTTTTTCATTTCAAGAAGTCCCGCCGCGCCGTCATGACCTATCCCGGTCAAAATCACACCCAGCGCGGCATCTCCCACAAGTTTGGCGACCGTTTTAAAAAGTACGTCTACCGCAGGTCTGCATGAATGAACGGGCGGAGCCATAAAACAACGTATTTTCAGTCGGTCTGTATGTTTGACAAGTTCCATGTGAAGTCCGCCGGGCGCAACATATGCATAATTCGGATAAATAAATTCGCCGTGTTCGCCTTCCTTGACGGTAATTTTGCTTTCGTGATTCATGCGCTCGGCAAACATTTTTGAAAATCCCGCCGGGATATGCTGAACAATCACAATCGGCGGAAGGGGCGGCTCCAATTTCGGCAGAACCCTTGCCAATGCCTCCGTACCGCCCGTCGAAGAGCCTATTGCTATTAAACTTATTTTGCCCACCGAAATCATCTTCTTCCTTCAAAAAATTTTAATTAACGCGGTTTTGCAAAAATCATTCTGCCTGCCGAAGTTTGAAGTGCCGAAGTTACTTCGACCGAAATTGTACGACTTAAGAATTTGTGACCGTTTTCAATTACAATCATCGTGCCGTCCTCAAGATAGGCAACGCCCTGACCGGGCTC
>CAJOPK010000066.1 GCA_905236255.1 uncultured Selenomonadaceae bacterium
CAAACTTTTCTGAAGAGCAGAAGAGTTGTTGTTAAGGGTGTTCATCGTGCGAACTGCCGACATATTGTTTTTTACTACCATAGCCATGATTTTTTCCTCCTTGGTTTTTCCAAAAAACTTTTTTAAATCCTTTTTTCGGCGACTTCCATGCCGCCTTTATATCAATCAAACCGCCGATTAAAACCGGTCGTCACCAATTTTATTTTCGTACCGCTGCGCATCACGGTCGATCCGTCGATTTGAATGGTATCGCTTTAAGTTTTTTGTTTGTAACCAAGAAGCATAAAGTTTTATGCAGTCTGCAGTTCGACATCAACCGGATTTTAAATGAGGCTCTCCGATTGAGTAAAAATTTTTTATTTTTTCCGGTCGGTCATTGCCGACCTCTGTATATTTGTGCTGTTGCGATATAAAATTTTCAAAGTTCCGGTAAGGATTTTTGCGCCTTACAAAATCTTTATCGAAAGTTTTTTGGGAAAACTTAATAGCAGGAAGGAAAGTTGTTTTTTTTTTTTGAAAACTTACCGGACTCCTAAAACGGTTTCGGAGATTGTTTTACGCCGGACGACTTCAGGCGGAAAGGTTTGCAAGGTGGAAAGTGGGAAAATTTACAAATTAAGCTGTTTAAGTTGCTCGTAAGACAATGTTCCCATGTGGGCAAGTTTGTTTCGTATTTCATGATAAAGATAAAGTTGTTCATATTCGTGCTGATGCAGAGGCCATCTGTCCCTTGCATTCAGAAAATATAACAATCCTATTTCCGCTTCTTTCGGTTCATAAACCGTTTCGCCGAATCCCGTTTGACAGGGAAGTCCGGCACGGATCAATTTTTCTTTTCGTTTTATAAAATCCCGTCGAAAAGTTTCGGTAAGCGGAAAAATCAATTTTATTTGAGTTGTCCAAATTGCCGTATCAATTTCGTCACGACTTTTTCCCTTATAATCTTCGCCGCAAATTTCCCGCAGCGTTTCATAAGGTTGACTTATAAATCTTTCACCGTACCGAATACATTCCGCACTGAGTTCAATATCGTTTTCGACAATGTTTGAAACAAGTTCGGCAAGATATTGTTTGAAAAAATTTCCGGCTTTAAATTCGGTCGACAAAAGCATATTGAAAGTAAATCTGTCATAAGGGCCGATTTCCTTTTCATAAGAAAAGACGTTTATATTTTTTTTCCTGACAACATCATTTTCGTTGGCAACTTCCATTAAAAATACTCCGCCGGAATTTTTTCCGAGAAAACCGGCGTAATCCGAAATAAAGTTCACCCAATTTTTAATTTGATTGCGGTTTGCATTTTTTATCCAAAAATAAATTCCGGACAAACTTACTTCTTTTTCGGTCGCCAAAAATTTTGCCCATCCGCCCTTGCCGGGACGAAATTTTATTCTGACTTCTTCCCTGCAAAAACGATTCGCCAAAAATTCACCGGGATCTGCGCCGGCTTCATCGGCATTTATGTGCCGGAAAGATCTGTTTGCATTTTTTTGCCCGACGTTTTCGGTAATTGTTTCGCGCATGTCATTTATCCAAGGCAATTTGTCCGAAGTGCAGACCATTACATTTTTTTCGTCAAGCAACGATTGAATTATGTTTTGCAAAAATCTGTTTGCGTTTGTTATTTGATTCCACCAAATATTTTCCATTTTTGCACGTCCTTTCGCTAAAAACTTCACTGCGCAGAAAATTTAATCTTGATTTTTCTGCCAACATTGCAATTCCCCTGCAAAAAAATCCTCCGTACAGATTTTCGGATTGTGTGATTTTTCAATTAAAAATTTCGTTTGATTTTGAAAAAAATACGCGCTAAAATATGTTTGAATTTTTTGTAAAAGAGGAGGAATTTTGAAATGGCATTTCCGAAAAATTTTCTCTGGGGCGGAGCAACGGCCGCCAATCAATGTGAAGGCGCATATCTTGAGGGCGGCAAAGGTCTTTCCGTTCCGGATATGCTTTTGGGCGGTGACGTAAATACGCCGCGAACTTTTTGCCCGAAAATTGAGGACGGCGTTTTTTATCCTTCCCATGAAGCGATCGATATGTATCATCATTTTAAGGAAGATATTGCGCTTTTCGCCGAAATGGGTTTTAAATGCTATCGCACGTCAATCAACTGGGCAAGAATTTTTCCGAACGGCGACGACGAAAAGCCCAATGAAGAAGGATTGAAATTTTACGACGCACTTTTCGACGAATGTAAAAAACACGGAATCGAACCGCTCGTAACTCTTTGCCATTATGAAATTCCTTGGGGCATTGTCACAAAATATCACGGTTTCCACAATCGCAAGACGATAGATCTTTTTGTGAAATATGCGGAAACCTGTTTCAATCGTTTCAAGGATAAAGTCAAATATTGGCTGACCTTCAACGAAATAAATATGTCAATGATTGAAACGAACATGGGCAATCTTTACGGCGTGGGAGTGATTCAGGAAGAGGATTTAAAGCGCACCGCGCCCTGCAAATTCCCGGAAATGATCGACATTCCGCAGGAAAGAATTGAGGCTCTGCACAATCAATTTGTCGCGTCGGCAAAGGCGGTAATTGCCGGTCACAAGATAAATCCGGATTTCAAAATCGGCAACATGATCTGCCATATTACATGGTATCCGCTTACCCCAAATCCGAAAGATATGCTTGAAGATCAGCGGCGCGATTCTCTTTGCAACGATATTTGCGGAGATGTTCAAATTCGCGGCGCATATCCTTACTTTGCAAAGACAATTTTCCGGGATATGGGAATTGACACAAAGTTCATGGAAAATGAAGAGGACAAGAAAATCATCAAAGAAGGCACGGTCGATTTTTACACGTTCAGTTATTATATGTCGAATTGCGTAACGGTTGACGAAAATGCCGAACAGGTCAAAGGCAACATGATGGGCGGGGCGAAAAATCCCTATCTCAAGGCAAGCGATTGGGGCTGGCAGATTGATCCGGACGGATTGCGCTGGACTTTGAACAAAATTGCCTCCCGTTATCCGGATAAGCCGATAATGGTCGTCGAAAACGGATTCGGAGCATTTGACAAGGTCGAGGCGGACGGCTCCATTCATGACGATTACAGAATAAATTATTTCCGGGAACATATACGGGCGATGCGCGAGGCGGTCAATGAAGGCGTGCCGCTTATCGGATATACGACTTGGGGACCGATAGATCTTGTTTCCGCCGGCACCGGTCAATATGCGAAACGCTACGGATTTATTTATGTCAATCGGCATGACGACGGCACCGGAGATTTTTCGCGCAGTCGGAAAGATTCTTTCTTCTGGTATAAAAAAGTCATCGAATCAAACGGAGAAGATATTGAGTGAATTTTTGTGACCGGTTTCGGAAAATTTTTAAGCCTGTGGAGACTATGTAATACGCAGTACTTGCCATTGTGCAACAGTCGCTGAAGCAGGAAGCTCCGATCTCTACAGGTCGTGAGTACTTCACGTCCCGTTTCAAGAAATTAACGGGATTATTTTTTTTGGTCCAAAATTGAAAAATCTTTTTTGCAAAATTTGTGGTATAATGCTTTACGGAAAAGGAAGTGAATCCGGAATGAGAATAACTTCGGTAATTTCGACCCGTCAGTCTTTGAGATATTTCGGAATTTTGGTCGGCTGTATGATTGCGGCGTGTTCGATAAATCTTTTTGTTGTACCGAATAAACTTTTGACCGGCGGCGCGACCGGAACGGCAATAATTTTTTATTACATTGCCGGACTGCCGATAGGTCTGCAAACTTTGGTTTACAATATTCCGCTCCTGTTTGCGTCGTATAAATTGCTCGGAAAAAATTATACGATCGACGTTATAACCGGGACGGTACTTTTTTCCGGTTGCATTGATGCCACAAGATTTTTGAATGCTTATGCGCCGCAAATTGACGAAAAACTTCTCGCCTCGATTTACGGCGGAGTTTTTAACGGGATCGGTTACGGGCTGGTTTTTCGCATGAACGGGAGTACCGGCGGCTTTGACATTATAGGCGCGATTATCCGAAAATATTATTCGATGAATATGGGCTCCGTAATTTTTGCATTTAACTGTGTGATCGTCACGATAGCCGGATTTTTGTTCGGAATAATCCCGGCGATGTTGACTTTGGTCTGTATGTATATCACTTCATACGTCACCGACAAAGTAATTGCCGGACTGAACAGGCGAAAGGCAATTTTGATTATTTCGGAAAAGCACAACGAAATTGCCGACGGAATTATGAGGGAAGTCGGGCGCGGAGTGACTTTTTTGCACGGGCGGGGTGCATTTACCGGAGTAGAGCGGGATATTGTCATGGTTGTGGTAAGCCTTACGCAAATTGCCAAAATCAAGCTGATTGTTCACGCGGTTGACAAAAGAGCCTTTATGGTTATAATATCTGCCGGTGAAGTCATGGGACGCGGTTTCACGAAACCCGTACTCAACAGAAAACCGGAGCATGAAATTCTTGACGTGGATCCGGAAGCCGAAAAAGCAATTCACGAAGCTTTACACGGAAAATAATTTTTTACGGAGGCATTTTGTATGGAGATCACCTATCTGCTTAACAGCGGATTTTTGATTAAAGAAGGAAGGACACTTTTGATTTTTGACGATTTTGAAGATCCGTCCGGCGTTGCCGACAAAGTCGTCGATAAGGGGGATTACGACAGATTTTATATTTTTGCAACCCATGCGCATTTCGATCATTTCGGAACGCATATTCGTGCCTATTCAAAACAGGCGACCCGTTACATTTTCGGCAACGATATCAAACATACCAAACGCGTTAAAATTTTTCCGCCCGACATCATCACTTACATGAAAAAGTACAACACTTGGGAAGGCGACGGGATCAGAGTTTGGGCTTACGATTCGACCGATACCGGCGTTTCTTTTTTGGTCGAACTTGAATCCGGTACGCGAATTTTTCACGCCGGTGACTTCAACTGGTGGGATTGGAAAAATGAAACCGATGCCAACAGAATTATTGCCAAAAATGCTTTTCTGCGTCAACTCAAGAGAATGGACGGATTTTCAACCGACGTTTCATTTTTCCCGGTTGACGGACGGCTCGGGGAATCTCAAGAACTCGGAGTAATTGAATTTGTGAAGAATATCAACACAAAGCATCTCGTCGCAATGCACCGGGTAAATTATCCGCGCTGGCAACCTTCCGCCGAATTTTTGGAGACGGCGGGAGATTTGCCCGTTTGGGCTCCGACAACTTCCGGCGAAAGTATAATTTTTTGAAAACGCTAATTTTGAAAGAGAGGTAGACAAACAATGTCCGAAAAAAAGGTAATGCTCACGCAGGACGGTTACGATAAACTTGTCGAAAAACTTGATTATCTTATCAGCGTCCGTCGTCTTGAACTTGCGGACAGATTGAAAACCGCGATTGCTCAAGGCGACCTCAGCGAAAATTCCGAATATGACGATGCAAAGGATGAACAGGCACGTCTTGAAGGTGAAATTCTCGAACTTGAAAACAAAATCAAAAACAGCGAAATCATTCAGGGCGGCGGTGACGGCAATATCATTTCAATCGGCAGCACGGTTGTCATTCAAGATATTGAGTTTAAAGAGGACGAAACTTACATGATCGTCGGCTCGACGGAAGCGGATCCGGACAACAACAAAATTTCCGACGAATCTCCGGTCGGTGCGGCTTTGATAGGGAAAACCGTCGGGGATGTCGTTCAGGTTCATGCTCCCGCCGGCATCATTGAATATGAAGTCTTGGAAATAAAAAAAGGTTAAGTTGAAAAGTTTCACACAAAAAAATAACCCGTTCCGGATCGGAGCGGGATTTTTTGTCGTCTAAAAATTTTTGACAAGTTGAGAATTGTAATATTTCGGATCGTCGGAAACTTCCTTTTCAATCCAATCCGGCAATTCGATTTTTTCGTTTTCGTCGGAAAGTTCGACTTCAGCCAAAATCAACCCGAAATGTTTTCCTTCAAAAAAATCAATTTCCCAAACATGACCGGCTCGGTTAATTTTCTTTCTGACTTTTTCCAAAACATTCGGTTCACACATTTTTAAAAGTTCCCGCGCATCTTCAACGGGAATTTTATATTCAAATTCGTTTCGCGTTATGCCGACATTTTTTCCCTTGATCGTCAAAAATCCGGAATTGTCTTTCAATCTTACACGGACGGTTTTTTCGGGTTCCAAAGACAAATAACCCTGAATAATTTTTTCGCCGCCGTCAAATTCGACGAATTTAATTTTTTCGGCATTCACCAAAAATTTACGCTCAATTTCCTTTGCCATGATTCCACCTCCCGAAAAAATTATATCAAAATTTTATTTTTTGTTGCAAAGAAATTTTTGAAGTTCAGTTTTGTTCCCCTTTTCGCAAATTGATAACCCGGTATTCAAAAATTTTTCTCGATAAGGAAAAGGAAGCAAAAAATTCAACGGCGGGCAGGAAATTTTTTTCAAACAAAGAAAAATCCGAAAGAAATTTTGTAAAAGGAGTTGCCGATTATGAGGTATGACGCAACGAAAGGAATAACCGTTCTCGCCGTTGACGACGATGAAGTTGTGTTGAAATTGATTTCTTCGATCGTCGGCAAAAAGTTGCCCTGGAAAGTTTTGACGGCCAAGACCGCCGCCAAAGGACTTGAGATTTTGAGAAAAAATCCGATACATTTGGTCTTGCTTGACATAAATATGCCGAATGTGGACGGATTTAAAACTCTTGATCTGATTCAGCATTATGAAGAATTTAAAGGCGTTCCGGTAATTTTCGTCACTTCACAAACCGATGCAAAAACGGTTGTCCGGGCGCGCACGGCACAGATAAGCGACTACATACGCAAGCCGATCATGCCGGATGAAATTTTGGAGAGAGTTTTCACTTTCATAACGGAAACGGTTAAATTTAAAATTTTGGTCGTCGATGACGACGAAATTTCCCTGAAATTGACCAAAAGAATAATCGAAGCGTCTTTTCCCTATCAAACCGAAGTAATTGCGGTAAATGCCGCTCCCGCCGGCTTGCACGTACTCGACACGGAAGAAATAAATTTGATGATTTTGGACAACGAAATGCCTGTAATAAACGGAATCCGAATGATGGAAATAATGCGTGACAAGGAACAGCTCGGAAAATTCCCCATAGTCTTTATGCCGGGTGAAGAACTCGATTTTGCCGACCGGCATAAAATTGCGGAATTCGGAATAAAGCAATTCCTTGAAAAGCCCGTTCAACCTGATGTGCTCATACAGACTTTGATTGAGGCACTCAATGTACAACTGCCGCCAAAATCTTGGAAATAAACTACCGGGAGCCTATGAAAAAAGTCTGTAAATTGACCTTTCATGATAGAATAAAATAAATCACGGGAGGTTAAATTATGGCAAGAAAAGAAAAGTCGCCGCCAATCGTAATGACGGACGGCAAGAGAGAAATCATTCGAAGGTTTGAGTACCCGACAAATTTCGGATACAATCGAAAAATCGTTCATCAGGTCAGAACCACGCTCAAATATGTCTCCTCAAAAGACCGCAAGGAAATTCGCCGCAGATTTGAAGAAAATTCGCACCGTCGCTCGCAATTTCACATTTAACCCCAATGAATTTTTTCGGTTCAATTCAATCTTTAATCAGAAAAGGAATACGACGGCCGTTCTTGAAAGGAAACCGTTTGACGCATTTGCGGAAAGAACCTTGTCGGCATCGGTTACGCCGATAACCGGATTGGAATTGTTACCCGAAAGTCTTTCCGCACGAACAACAAGCGGATTGTTACCCGCACGAGAAGCACCGTTCATATCGGAAGCGTAACTTGCCATGCCGTCGCGAATTACGAGATCGTAGTCAAGATTTTGATGACCGTAAATCTTTGTGCCGGCAGAGTTCAAAATTACCGGACTCATAACCGGATTGAGTCCCAAGCCGCGACAATCCACCACAAGACCGGTGTATTCTCCATCAGTCCGGACGGCAGTCGCGGGAACCGGGAAAGGAACAACTCCCGCCGGACGTTCAAAAACCGCTTCGGCAAGACCGCTTGAACCAAACATCGGAACCTGCATGGTAACTTCATATTCGCCGTCGGGAAGTTCTCTTTCGGCAACGATTTGCGCGCCCCGCAACATTCCGGAAACTTTGGTGGTGACCGTATCGGAAGTAACCATCATCTGTTCGACGGTCGTTTCCGCCGAAACTTGAACACCTTTGATCACTTCGACGAGTTGACGCTGGGCATCGACTTTTGCCGCAATGCGTGCCATTATTTTTGCCTGACCCGGAGAACCCGCATCGGGCGGCGCAATACCGGTACCCGTCGCCGTGATGACCCGGCTACTCCAATCCGCAGCCGCTTCGGCCGAAATTCCCGTCAAAAGGAAAAATGTCGCAAGCAACATTCCGAAAAATCGAAAATATTTCTTCATATAGAACGCCTCCCAAAAATTTTCTTTACGTTTGGTGTCATGGCAACCGAATTTTGGCACAAATCAAAATAAATGACATCACATATTTTATTTTGAATTGTAAGCTACTTTTTTACCGGCAGTCAAATCTTTTGCCGGCGAATCCATGAAAGGCAAAATTGCCGCCGCCGTGACTTCATAATTATCCAAAAAAGTTGTGTGCCATGATTTTGGGATCACACAAAGCCGGGAATTTTCAATAATTTGATGCGCCCGCAAAACCGTTATAACCGGCGCATGATCGTCTTCGTCGCCGACAACCAAAAGGACGGGACATTTTATTTTTCCGAAAGTTTCTTCACCGACCGACATATCGTGCCAAAATTTCATATATTTGTCGAAAAACTCCTGCCAACGCTCCGGTTCCGGACGAATTTTTTTCTGTTCTTCGATAAATTTTGAATCAAACTTTTCCAAATCCGACAAACTCATTTTGTCCGGGAAAAATCCGACCTGCAAAGTTCCGGCACCGATCGCCGCAATTCCGGCAACTCTTTCCGGATAAAGCGCGGCAATTTCGTATGCGGTATATGCACCGTCGCTGAAACCCAAAATTTTTACGGACTTTTCTCCCGCCGCATTCAAAACGGCAACGGCATCGTCGGCCTTTTGTTTGCAGGTCAAAGGAGAATTTCCGATTTCCGAACGCCCGTGACCGCGAGTTGACATGACAATTACTTTATGGTTTTTCTTCAGAGCGTCGATAAGTTTTCCCATTTCATAGGGTGAACCGACCCCGCCGCCGTGCAAAACCAAAACCGGATCGCCTTTGCCGTAAACTTCATAATAAATTTTTGCATCGTCGGCTTGAACATATTTCCCGACTTTCAAATTATCTCCGTAAGGCGTTGAACTTCCCGGATTATCGCCTTGCGTGAAATATCTTGCGGCTTCACAGGAAAAACCGCCGCAAAACAAACTTGCCGTAAGCAACCCGACAACAAAAAATCTTTTCATCAAAATACCTCCGAAACAAAAATTCGGTCAATCCCGCTTGTCTTTCCAGTCCGGTTTGTTTACCTGACGTGCCCGCGCAATCGCCAAATTATTTTCCGGGACTTTGTCGGTAATGGTTGACCCCGCCGCAATGTAAGCCCCGTTCTCAACTTCAACCGGCGCAACCAAATTTGAATTGCACCCCACAAAAACATTGTCGCCGATAACCGTTCTGAATTTTTTCTTCCCGTCGTAATTTACCGTAATCGTTCCGCAACCCATATTTACGCCGCTGCCCATGTCGCAATCGCCGATATATTGAAGGTGTGGAAGTTTTGAGCCTTCGCCGATATTTGAATTTTTGACTTCGACGAAATTGCCGATTTTAACTTTCCGGCTGATCTTGCTGCCGGGTCTTATGTGGACATAAGGCCCCAAAATTACATCGTCGCAAATTTCCGATTCGTGGCAATATGAAAATTGCATTTGTACACCGTTGCCGACTTTCATATCGACCAGGCGCGTATTCGGCCCGATCTCGCAGTTTTCTCCGATCGTCGTTTTGCCTTCAAGATATGTTCCCGGATAAATTATCGTATCCCGCCCGATTTTGACTTCCGAATCAATGAAAGTACTTGCCGGATCAATAATCGTAACGCCGTTTTCCATGACCTCGATATTTTTCTTTTGGCGGAGAATTTTTTCGGCGGCGGCAAGTTGAACACGGGAATTTATCCCGATCGTCAAATTTTCGTCCTCAACGACAATCGCGCCGATTTTTTCTCCTCTGCTTTTCAAGATCGACAAAACATCGGGCAAATAATATTCACCCTGCGCGTTTTCGTTTTTGACTTCGGCAAGCGCGTCAAAAAGTTTGCGAACATCAAAGCAATAAATCCCGGTATTGACTTCGCGAATTTTTCTTTCTTCCTCCGTTGCATCTTTATGTTCGACAATTTTTTTAAAAGTGCCGTCCGATTCGCGAATAACTCTGCCGTAACCGTCGGCATTTTCAAGTTCCGCAGTCAAAACGGTTGCGGACAACTTTGATTTTTCATGCAATTCGACAAAATTTTTTATGAGTTCTCCGGTCACAAGAGGAGTATCTCCGCAAAGTATAATTACGCTCCCCGTCGAATTTTTGAAATTTTCTTTTGCGGAAAGAACCGCATGACCCGTTCCGAGTTGTTCCGTTTGGACGGCAAACTCAACGCCGGAAATTTTTTCCCTTACAAGTTCCGCACCCGACCCTATCACGACGACTTCACGTGAAGACCCCGCCGCCTTTGCCGCATCAATTACATGCAAAAGCATGGGTTTGCCGCAGACTTTGTGGAGTACCTTCGGCAAGTTGCTTTTCATTCTCGTGCCTTTGCCGGCTGCCAAAATTATCGTTTCCATTTTTCCAATCTCCTCAAAAACAACATTATCCTTCCGTTCATATTCCCGGTCGAAACGGAAATTTTAATCAAAAAATCGTTCGTTTCCATTCGTTGACAAAATTTTTAAACCTGCAAACAATATCAAAAATTACCCCAAACGCTCATTTTGTTTGATTAAAGCGTCCTGCCAAACGGCTTTGAGCGGAACATTTTTTTCTTCCGCAAGCCGGCGGCAATCTTCATATTCCGGGCTTATCGAAACAATTTTACCGTCATATGCGCTGACCTTACATTTGACTTCACCGTAATCCGTAAGAACACGCGCCGATTTTCGCGATGCCTCGATTCTTTCGTCAACCTTCGTTACGCGCAATCCGATCGTCGTGGTTTCCTCAAAAATAATTTTCGCGCAGGCGGATTTTTTTTCGTCATCAATCAAAACGGAAAGCATTTGAGCCGGACGATTTTTCTTCATAAAAATTCCGGTCGTCCACACGTCAAGCGCGCCGGCGGCAAAAAGTTTGTCGTAAAGATAGCCGAAAATTTGCGGGTTCATGTCGTCGATATTGGCCTCCAATTTTACAAACGAACGCTTTTTCTCTCCGTCAATTTCGCCGCAGTAAACCCTCAAAACATTCGGAATTTCAAGATTTAAAGTTCCGGCACCGTATCCGATTTTTTCCGAAGAAAAATTTTCCGGCAAATTTGCGGAGTATTCGGCAAGCGCATTTACAATCGCCGCCCCCGTCGGAGTTGTCAATTCTTTTTCCGCCCCAAAAGAATAGGTTTTAAATCCCTGCAAAAGTTCCGCCGTCGCCGGAGCCGGAACCGGCATAAGTCCGTGAGCACATTTTACAAAGCCGCTGCCGGTGTTTATTTTTGACACGAAAATTTTTTTGATCTCCAAATAATCCAGACAAATTGCACAGCCGACAATATCGACAATCGAATCAATCGCCCCGATTTCATGAAAAGTTACCGTTTCCGGCGGGCGTTGATGAACTTTTCCTTCAGCCGCCGCAATTACCGAAAAAATCTTCAGCGCAATACTTTTTACGTTTTCGTTTAAATCCGAATTGTCGATTGTTTTGCGAATGTCCTTCATTGTCCGGTGAACGTGTCCGGCGTGTTCGAGGCGGTGAATTTTGCGGATATTCGGCGTATTTTGAATATGTTCCGGCTCAAAATTTTTCAAAAGTTTTACGTCAACGTAAACCGCGCCGATCCCGTTTTTTATTTCGTCTGAAATGTCAATGTGCCATTCGTCATGCAAATTCAATTTTTCAAGTTCGCTTTTCAAATATTTTTCCGGAACTCCCGCCTGAATACAGGCTCCCAAAAACATATTTCCGCTTATTCCGGACGCGCAATCAAGATAAAGTGCCTTCATAAAAATCAATCCTTAAAATTCTCTTCAGTAAAAATCACACGCATACCGATTACTTTTGATTTATTTTTTCTTCCAATGTTTTAATTCCCCTGCAAGAAAATCATCAATAACCGCATTTCCGTTAATTAAATTGTTTTTGCAGGAAATTTTCAATTTTCCCGGAAAATACGAATCCGAAAAAATTATGAAAGATAAAAATTCAGAGATAAAGGCAGGGAAATTTAATGAATGAAAAACCGACAATGAGCGGCGAAGAAGTTTTGAAAAAATATGACAAAGAATCAAACACTATGGAATACACCGGATTTATGAAAAAATTTGTTGCGGCATTGGCAATAACTTTTTCGATCTTTCAACTTTACACGGCGACTTTCGGAGTTTTGGACGCGCAACTTCAGCGCGCCGTACATTTGGGTTTCGGTTTGTCGTTGTCGTTTTTGTTGTATCCGACTTTAAAATCTTGGCGGCGGGACAGAGTTCATCCGCTTGACGTAGTTTTGGCGATACTCGGGGCGGCAACTCCGGCTTACATAATTTTAAATTATCGCGAACTTATTTTAAGGGCGGCACTTCCCACAACGACCGACGTAATAATCGGAGCCGTCGGAATTTTAATCGTAATTGAGGCGGCGCGGCGTGTCGTCGGTATTCCGATGGTCTGCGTGGTTTTGTTGTTTATTGCTTATGCGTTTGCCGGACCTTATATGCCGGGAGTTTTGGCGCATCGGGGATTGACTTTAAGTCAATTCGTTTCGCACGTTTATTACACGACCGAAGGCATTTTCGGAATACCGCTCGGTGTCTCCTCCACTTTTATATTTCTGTTCATACTTTTCGGCGCGTATTTGGAAGGCACCGGACTCGGAAAATTTTTCATAGATATTGCAAATTCGATAGCCGGTTGGGCAAGCGGCGGCCCCGCAAAGGTTGCGGTACTTTCAAGCGGATTGATGGGAACGGTTTCCGGTTCTTCCGTCGCAAACGTCGTCGGTACCGGTTCCCTTACGATTCCGATGATGAAAAAATTGGGTTATCACAAAGATTTTGCCGGAGCGGTTGAGGCGGCGGCATCAACGGGCGGTCAACTCATGCCGCCGGTAATGGGCGCGGCCGCCTTTTTGATGGCGGAATTTGTCGGCGTGCCTTACGTCGAAATTGTTCAGGCGGCGGTAATTCCGGCTTTTCTGTATTTTACCGGAGTATGGCTCGGCGTTCATTTTGAGGCAAAACGCGGAAATTTGAAAGGAATACCGCGCAGTCAACTTCCCAATTTTTTTACAATCCTGCGCGAACGGGGACATTTGGCAATTCCGCTTTTGGTAATAGTTTACCTGCTGGTAACCGGATATACTCCCATGCGGGCGGCGTTGGTTGCAATTTTCCTTTCGATAATCGTTTCAAGTTTAAAAGCGTCCACCAGAATGAAACCCGCCGAAATAATAAAAGGTCTTGAAACCGGCGCGCGAAACGTTTTGGGCGTGTTGGTTGCTTGTGCGGCGGCGGGAATAATTATCGGAGTTGTGACAAAAACCGGCGTGGGATTGAAAATGGCCTCCGGACTTTTGCAACTTTCCGGCGGCATGATGTTGCCGAGTATGTTTTTCACAATGCTGACGGCAATAGTTTTGGGAATGGGAGTTCCCACAACCGCAAACTATGTAATAACTTCAACGATAGCCGCGCCGGCTTTGATACAGTTGGGCGTTCCGATTTTGGCAGCACATATGTTTGTGTTTTATTTCGGAATAATTGCGGACGTGACCCCGCCGGTGGCTTTGGCGGCTTATGCCGGCTCCGGGATTTCCGGCGGCAATGCTTTAAGAACCGGAGTCAACGCTTCAAAACTTGCAATAGCGGCTTTTATAATTCCATATATGTTCGTTTTGAGTCCGGAACTTTTGTTGACGGAAGGGATTACCGGAGAATTGCTCTTAACATTTTTGACGGCCTTAATCGGAATGATCGCGTTGAGTTCGTCGCTTATCGGATATTTGAAGGCATCGATGATTTTCCCGGAAAGACTGATTTTGTTTGCGGGCGGTATCATGATGATTAAGCCGGGACTTGTAACGGATATTGCCGGAATTGCGATTTTTGCGACGGTTTTATTTTTGCAGATTCGCCGCAGTAAATCTTAAAATGCGTAAAGTCAAGATAAAAAAAGGCATCCGGAAAACTTTTTCCGAATGTCTTTTTTTTATTTTGCAATTTGATTTCAAACACTTTTTCAGAACGCCGGGACAACGGCACCTTTGTATTTGTCCTCAATAAATTTCTTGACTTTCTCGGATTTCAAAGCCCCGATAAGTTCTTTAATTTCCGGACGATTTTCGTCACCCGTGCGAACGGCAACTATATTGACGTAAGGAGAAGTTCCGTCCTCAATAAAGAGCGCATCCTTCATCGGATTGAGATCCGCATTCATGGCAAAATTGGTGTTTATTACGGCAACGTCAACGTCATCAAGCGTACGGGGAAGTTGTGCCGCTTCAATTTCGCGAATCTGCAAATTTTTGGTATTCTCGGCAATATCTTGGACGGTCGCGGTTTCGTTTGCGCCGTCTTTCAATTTAATCAAATTTGCCTTTGCCAAAAGGAGAAGAGCACGCCCTCCGTTTGTCGGATCATTCGGAATTGCAATCGCCGCGCCGTCCGCAAGTTCTTTCAAATCCTTGATTTTCTTTGAATAAATTCCCATCGGTTCAATGTGAATACCGGCGGCGTTTGTCAATTTCATTTCTTTGTGTTCCTTGACAAAGTCGTTGAGATAAGGCTCATGCTGGAAAAAATTTGCGTCAAGTTCCTTGTCGTTAAGGGCAATGTTCGGCTGAACGTAATCGTTAAACTCCATGACTTCAAGAGTAATTCCCTTTTCTTTTAAATCGGGTTTGATCTGTTCCAAAATTTCGGAATGGGGAACCGGAGTCGCTCCGATTTTCAATGTAACATCTTTACTTCCGGCACTGTCACCGCCGCCGCAACCGGTCAACAGGAGTGCCGCCAATCCCAACATTGCAAAAAAACTTTTCTTCATGATAAAAACCTCCCAAATTCGTGGGGAATTATAGCCCGA
>CAJOPK010000067.1 GCA_905236255.1 uncultured Selenomonadaceae bacterium
AACTCCGGCATAACAGTCAAGATATTTTTTTCCTTCCGTGTCAAAAAGATATTGCATTTCGCCGCGCACAAATTCCGGCGGATTTGAGTAAAAATGCCCCAGACACGGCATAATATATTCACGTTTTTTGTTGAGTACGCCCTGCGCACCGATAAAATTTTTCATTTCACGCCCTCCCGGATTTTAAAATTTTTCCGATTTTTCGCCGTCATTACAAAAAAATCCTGCACGTCAAAAATTGACACGGACAATAAAAAAACTCCGCCCGATCCGGGAAGAGTTTTTTTATTTCGTTCAAGAAAAATTTTCAAGCGTCAATCGCCCGAAAAATTTCCCGGAAAAACTTTACTCGGTTTCACCGGCTGCAGCCGTCGCTCCGGCAAGTTCTTCCGCACGTTTGTCAAAGCGGCTCATTACTTCATCGTAAGTCTTTGAAGTAATTTCCGGCATATCCTGCAAACCGGTCGCATTTGTCCAAGTCAAACCGGCATCTTTAAAGCCCTGTTCGACGGCACCGCGCAGAAGTGAAAGTTTTTCGGGATCGTTGCCGGCAATCTTTGAAGCCATGTCAAAAATTCTTCCGGCAACCGCGTCAACCGACCATTCGCCGCCGTCCGCAACGGCTTTTTCGGCTTCTTCCGGAGTTGTTGCAACTTCAGGCAAAGCAAATTCGGAAGCGTCAATCTGCACGCCGTCGAAATTCAAAATGCCCACGCCGTCATCGAGCCAGCCCTGAAGTTTGTCGTTTTGATCCGTAAGTGCCTGAATCATCATGTTAAGCATCGTCTGCTGATTCATGGCAATACTTTCTTCAAGGTATCTGACCTGATCGGCGGAAAGACCTTTTGTACTCTGCGAAGAATTTTCATCGGTTTCCTCGACCGCAGCTTGAGAAGTTTGTTGAGTTTGCGCCGCCTCTTTGGCTTCATCGGAAATATCGACCGCGTAAGCACTGCCGACATTGACTTCTTTTGAAGTCTGTTCGGCGGTATCGGTCGAAGTTTTCGTCACGTTTTTGCTCTGCGCGGCATATTGCGCAACACCGGCGGAAACTCTTGAAGCAATACCTACGTCCATGTGTAAGACCTCCTTTGAATTAAATCGGAAAAAGATTTTTTTATAATCCAAGGGGGCGGGAGCCTCCTTGTCCGTCGAAATTATATCACATTACGAGCATCGCAAGCCAATCCAAATTTTGGCGGGCTTCCAATTTCATCGAAACATTTCCGGAAGGATCGGGCGGCGCGGAATAATCCGGAATCGGAACATAATGCGGCTTAAATTTCACTTTATCCACAACGTCCCCGTCTTGAACTCTGATAACCATAACGGATCCGTCGGCAAGAAATTTAGTCACTTTTTCAACCGCACCTTTTCCGGAGGAATCTCCGGCGGCGGCATTTCCGGAAGTCTTTTGATTTTGCAATTCGCCGGTAATCTCTTCCTGCAATTCGCGAATTTCGTCAAGTTGTGATTGAATGTAATTCATTTCGCGCATTTCGTTTCTTGCGTTTGCCATTTTGGACGCAAGAATTTTCGCATATTCCGAAGTCGCCGAATTTTTTGAATCGGATTTATATTTTGTCGAAGTCGTCGAAGAATTTTCGATCATACTCAAAAGCTCAACATTCATTTCGGGAACACCTCTCTTCAAAAAAAAGAAAAACCTTCTGTGTCATTTATCGTTTTTTTCCGGTCGAAACTTAATAAAGAAAGACCGATTGACCGAAATTTTAAAAATTTTGCGGAACGGATATTTTTAAATAAATTTTGACAAGCCGGCTTAAAGCAAATAGAATATAAAAAAAGTTTTTGCGGAAGAGGTGACCGGCAATCGAATATAAGTTTTTAAAATTTTTGAGCCGCCTTGCATGCGCCCTGCCTTGGGGATTGTGTATTTCAATCGGCGAAATTCTTGCCGCAATCGCATGGTTTTTTCTGCCGGGCAAAAGAAAAAAAATCGCCGTTGACAATATACGAATGTGTTTGGAAGTTTCGGAAGATGAGGCAAAGAGAACGGCAAAAGCAAGTACCTTGCAATTCGGTCAAATTTTGATGGAGGTTTTGTGTTTTCCGGAACTCAAAAAAACTATGGACAAACACGTTAAAGTTGTCGGCTTGGAGCATTTGACAAATTACATAAATTCTCCCGACCGGGAAGGAAAAGGCGCGGTCATCATGACCTGTCACGCCGACAACTGGGAACTTATGGGCGGAGCTTTCGCTCAAAACGGGATCCCGCTTGTCGGTGTGGCAAAAAAGCAGAAATCGGAAGATGCGGACAAATTCGTAAACGAACAGCGGACTTTAATCGGTATGCACATTACATATCGGAGCGGTGTCAGAGAAATGTACAAAATGCTTGACGAAGGTCATTTTATCGGCTTGATAATGGATCAGGACGTGGGAAAAGTTGACGGGGTTGTCGTAAAATTTTTTGACCGGGCGACAAATTTTGTCACCGGCGCGGCATCAATGTCCCGCTTTCGGGAAGTTCCGATTTTCCCGGCGTTCATGCACAGAAATCCGGACAAAACACACACGCTTGAAATTTTCCCGCCGCTCTGCGTTGAAAAGACTAAAGACAAGCGGGAAGATATTCGGAACATGACCCAAAAACTTGCAACTTTGATTGAAAATCATGTACGAAAATATCCGGAAGAATGGTTTTGGTTGCATGATCGTTGGAAGTCGATGCGCGTGGAATTTTCGCCGGAAGAAGTCGAAAATTTTAATCGCGAATTAAATTGCAAACCGCTTGAAGTTTTTTGAAAGGAAAGTGATTCAAATGTCAATTTTGGTCTGCGGAGGAGCCGGTTATATCGGCTCTCACACCTGTTACGGACTGATTGAACAAGGCGAAGATGTCGTAATTGTCGATAATTTGATGACCGGGCATCGCGGAGCAATAAATCCCGCAGCAAAATTTTACGAAGGCGACATTCGCGACGCGCAAATTTTGGACAAGATTTTTTCCGAGAACAAAATTGACGCGGTCATTCATTTTGCGGCAAATTCCCTTGTCGGCGAAAGTGTGGAAAAACCCCTGAAATATTTTAACAACAATGTTTACGGTATGCAGATTTTGCTTGAGTCGATGGTCGGAAACAACGTCAACAAAATTGTTTTCAGTTCGACGGCGGCAACTTACGGCGAGCCGGAAAAAATTCCGATTGAAGAGAACGACAAAACCTTTCCCACCAATCCTTACGGCGAATCAAAACTTATCATGGAAAGAATGATGAAATGGGTAAGCCGTGCAAACGGGATAAATTTTGTGAGCCTTCGTTATTTCAATGCGGCGGGTGCGATTGAAAGCGGGGAAATCGGCGAAGATCATTCGCCGGAAACTCATTTGATACCGTTGATTTTGCAGGTGCCGCTCGGCAAAAGAGATCATATTACGATTTTCGGCGAAGATTATCCCACGCCGGACGGAACCTGTTTGCGTGATTACATTCATGTCATCGATCTTGCCGACGCGCATATTCTTGCATTGAAATATTTGCGGGAAGGCGGCGAATCGAATATTTTCAATCTCGGAAACGGCAAGGGGTTTTCGGTCAAAGAAATGATTGCGGCGGCCGAAAAAGTCACCGGACAAAAGATTAAAACCGAAATCGGAACGCGCAGAGCCGGCGATCCCGCACAACTTGTGGCATCAAGCGAAAAGGCATGCAAAATTTTGGGCTGGACTCCCCGCTTCGACAATGTCGAAAAGATTATCGAAACCGCCTGGACATGGCACAAAAATCATCCGGACGGCTATTCCGACAAAAAATAATTTCCGGTCGGCACAAAAAATTTTTTTGATACATCAAGGCATTATGTTATAATTTGCGGCGAAACGGAGGAGCAGAAAATGAAAGACCTTTTGGATGTACACACGCACACAATAGCCAGCGGTCATGCTTACGGCACGATTCGCGACAATGCAAACGCCGCAAAAGCCGCCGGGCTTGAACTTTTGGGGATTGCGGATCATGCGCCGCATATGCCCGGCACTTGTCACAATTTTAACTTCTTGAATTTTAAGATTATTCCCCGCGACGGCTACGGAATAAAACTTATCATGGGTGCCGAACTCAACATTATCGATTATTCCGGCAGCACCGATTTGCCCGGACAAATTTTGAAAAAACTTGATTATGCCGTTGCAAGTCTGCACGATCCCTGCATAGATCCGGGAAGTGTGGAGGAGAATACCGCCGCATTTATCGGAGTGATGAGAAATCCGCACGTCGTAATTTTGGGGCATCCGGACAATCCGAATTTCCCGGTCGATTTTGACAGAGTGGCGGCGGCGGCAAAGGAAAATCGCGTTCTGCTTGAAGTAAACAATCATTCTTATGTCTCAAAAGGTCACAGAGCCGGCTCGCGCGAGTGTGCAAAAGTTATGCTTGCCGCCTGCAAAAAATACGGCACGGCGGTCATAATGAGCAGCGACGCGCATACGGAATTTGATGTGGGCAATCATAAAAATTCAATCGAAGTAATCAAAGAAAACAATTTCCCGGAAGAGCTTGTAATAAATTCGGATCCCGCGCATTTTTTGGAAATTGTGAAGTACAGAAAATCTCTTGCGCCCAAGTGATTTGTAAAATTTTAACCGAAGGAAAGGAAGATCAAAATTGTTGGTTCATGACATTATAAAACGCGGGAAAGGTTCCGACCTTGCAATGGTCGATGCCGATCGCCGCATAACTTACTCTCAAATGGCGGAAGGTGTAAAAAAATATCGCAACCGCCTGCATTCTCTCGGAATAGGAAAAGGCGACCGGGTTGCAATTTTTGCCAGAAACAGTGCGGAATTTGTTTACACTTATTTCGGTGCAACCTCTCTCGGTGCAATTTGCGTGCCGATAAATTTTCAGCTCAGTTTGCGCGAAACGGCTTTTATTTTGAAAGATGCCGGCGCAAAGATTTTGCTGTCTTATACGCCTCTTGATTTGGGCGAATATTTTTCCGGCGATGAAGTCAATCCGCCGCAATACGATATTGAGAAATTTGGCGAAAAAGATTTTGAAGTCGATGCGCCGGAACTTCCGGCAGATTTTGCCGATACAAACCCCTGCGTAATAATTTACACTTCCGGCACCACCGGCAATCCGAAAGGCGCGGTTCTTTCTCACAAAAATCTCGTCCGCAACTGCGCGCAAATTGAATTTTTGGAGTGCAGTCCGGACAAAAAAGTTATTTGCGTTTTGCCGATGTATCATTGTTTCGGCTGGACTTGCGTCGTCCTCTATTCTTTCTGGTGCGGCGCGTCAATTTTCGTCGTCCGTAATTTCACCTTGAAGGAAACCGTCGATATGATTCGCGACGAAGGATTGACCGATTTGTACGTCGTTCCTTCAATTTGCCGGCTCATTACAAAACATGCCGAATCTCAAGATTTGAAAACCGTTCGACTTGTACTTTGCGGCGGTACGACTTTGCCGCAGCAGATTATTGACGAATTTACCGAAAAATTCGGCGTTGTAATTTCCGACGGCTACGGACTTTCGGAAGCGTCGCCGGTTGTTTCGATGGCGCGTCCGGGTACCGGAATTTCTTCAATGAAGGCGATTTACGAAATTGAAGTTAAGACTGTTGACGATAAAGGAACCGAAACTCCGGTCGGTGAGCCGGGTGAACTTTGGGTTCGCGGCGACAACGTCATGCTCGGATATTGGAACAATCCGACGGCAACTGCCGAAGCGATCGATTCCGATTGCTGGCTGCATACCGGCGACGTTGCGACGATTGATTCGGAAGGCTATGTAAAAATCGTCAACAGAATCAAAGATATGATTATCAGCATGGGCGAAAACATTTACCCGCAGGAAGTCGAAGAAGTCATTTATAAATTTGACGGAATTAAGGAAACGGCGGTCGTCGGTATTCCGGACAAATTGCGCGGGCAGACCGGCGCGTGTTTTTATGTTCGTTCGGAAGGTGCGGAGATTGACATTCGCGCTTTGAAGAAATTCCTGCAGAAAAATCTTGCCCTTTACAAAGTCCCCCGTGAATTTCATGAACTCAAGGAATTGCCGCGCACTTCAACCGGCAAAATTTCCAAAAAGCAGATTTTGGAAGATTGGGCAAACAAAAAACTTGTCGAAATTTAATCCGTTTGTAATTTTTCGCTAATTTGTTTTGAAGATTTCGGGAGTATAACCGGGTTGTTTAAAACAAAGGAGGAACTCACCATGAACTTGAAAAAATTTTTGAGCGGAGTGATTGTCGGAACTTTTATTTTCGGCGTATCCGCAGCAGATATTTCGACGGCAAGTGCCGCTTATCTTAATGACAACAGAACTGCCGAAGAAATTCAAAAGGACAGACAAAGACGCGAGAATCAAAGAATCAGCGCCCGGAAACAACGTATAGTTGAACGTGCGGAACGCAAAAATGCCTATGAGGAAAAACGCAAGAAAGAGGAAGAAGAACGTCAAAAACGCCGTGAAGAAAAGCGCGAACGTGAAAGGTTGGAAAAAGAACGCCGGAACCATCGCCCGGTAAAATACGATGTTTCGACCGGCTTTACCGTCGAATTGCTTGCAAATGCGACTTCAAATGTTTCCGCGCCCCCGCAGATGAAAAACGGGCAAAATCCGCCGGAACCTCCCAAAGACAAAGACGGTAACATTCAGGCTCCGCCCGACGGGAAAAATCCCCCGCAAATGAAGGACGGTCAAAAGCCGCCGGAACCTCCCAAAGACAAAAACGGTAACATTCAGGCTCCGCCCGACGACAAAAATGCCGGGAAAAACAAAAAATAATTTCGACAAATTTTATCCCACGTTTCAAAATGATTTGAGGCGGGGGATTTTTTTCACGCAATCATTTCACAAAATCAAAATCAAACACAAAAAAATTATCGTCGCCGTATACATCATGCGAATTGCCGCCGTTATATGATAAGGATTCAGCGTAACAATCGGATCTCCCATGTAAGCGCGAAAATGAGGAATTCCGAAATAAGAATTTATTCCTCCCAGTTGAATACGAAGGGCACCGGCAACGGTCGCTTCAGCCCAACCGCCGTTCGGACTCGGGTGTTTTGCCGCATCCCGTTTCATAATCTCAAAAGAATTTCGATAATCGTAATTCAGAACAAATGCCGAAATTATAAAAATCAGTCCGGTTATTCGCGCCGGAATAAAATTTGCAACGTCATCAAAACGCGCCGCAACTTTTCCAAAATAAAGATATTTTTCATTTTTGTATCCGAGCATGGAATCCATGGTATTTGCGGCACGATAAACCATAGCGAGCGGAAGTCCGCCGACGGCAAAATAAAAAAGCGGAGAAATTATCCCGTCAACGGTATTTTCCGAAATTGTTTCGACCGTCGCCCGAGTAATTTCCGCTTCATTCAAATAATCCGTGTCCCGCCCGACAATCATTCCGACTTCCCGGCGCGCCCCGACAATATTTTCCGAAATCAAAAGGTTGTAAATTCTTCTGCCGGCTTCCGCAAGTGAACGCGGCGCAATCATAAAACTTAAAATTATCGATTCGACAAAAATCTTGACAGTCAGGCTGTGAAAGGAATTTACCGCCAAAACCATTGCCAGACCGACGGCGTAAACCGAAAACAAAACAATCGTTACCAAAAGACCGCCCTTGACGACTTTTGTAATTTCGCCGTCACCGTCACGCCGCAAAATTTTTTCCAAACGCGAAATAAAATTTCCCATTATGACAACCGGATGAAATTTTCCCGGCGGATCTCCGATAAGCGCGTCAAACAGAAATGCCGCAACCGCCGTTATCATTAAGTTCATAAAATCTTCTTCCCTTAATATCACAATTTTTCCGATTCACACAAAAAACTTCCGACGGCGCAAAGCGCAATCAAAAACCACAAAATTCTCATTCCGACATATCCGTAAAAAGTGTAATCGGTTGTCGAATAAATCATAAAAGAAGCCGTCGAAGAGAGTAAGACCATTCCGAAAAAATTTCGCCTTCTCAAGTAACTCCAATAAATTATGTAGCCGAAAGATGCGCAATAAGTCACAAACCCGAAAAGTCCGCACTCTCCGAGCATTTGAAAATAATTGCTGTGAGCATGCATCTGAAAAGGTTCGTCGGCTTGCGGCAAAATGTATTTTTGCTGGTAAAGCGGAGTATAATTTCCCGTTCCCACTCCAAAAATCGGATGATCCGAAAACATATTGAAGGCACTTTGCCACATCAAAAGTCTTTGCGCTTGCGAATGTTCACGCAAATTTCCCACGCTTGCCAGTCGCGATTGAAAATATTCGTTGTTGTACGAAATGGAAAATATCAAAATCAAAATCAGCGATGCCCCCAAAAGAGCCTTTTTTAGATTTTCGGAGCAGAAAAACAGAGTCGCAAACATCACAATTCCCAGTGTCACCCAAAGCGCACGCGTCCCCGTCAAAAAAGCGGCGGCAATGTTAAAGAAAGTAAAAATTGCGTAAAGTCGCCGCAAGTTTTCGTTTTCCGATTTCAATGCGGCAATAAAAATTGCCGGAACAAGCAAAACGTATAAAGTTGCGGTCATCATGGGATTGCCGCCCATCGGCATTACCGGGCGCGTCGATTCGTTGAAAAATTGCCAAAATATGTAAAAATCGACAATCAACAACGACAGAGCCGATCCGGTCAAAAGATTTTCCAATCTTTTTCGGGAAGGTTTGGCCAGAAAAAATGCCGGTATCAGCAACATATTGTAATTAAACCAAAAGGAATAATCCGACACCGTTTCCTTAAAATGCCCGCCGTACCAAGCCTCAAAAGTCAGCATCAACACAAACGCAAGCAGAGCCGTCAAAATTCCCCGTATTTTTTTTAATTCCGCAAGACAATTCGGATACAAAATTATTCCGATTGTCATAAAAATTATTATTGCGCGGGCGGAATGTCTTACCGGCAATTCCCAAACACATGAGCAGACGGTAAAAATCAGCGCCAAAGCGTATATCCAATCGCGTAATCTTTCAACCGTCAAAATCTTGCGTATCCGCTCCATTTATCCCGTTCCCCGATCTGTCAAAAAAATTTCTCTCGAACGTATTTTAAATAAAATTTCACAGCCCGGCAATACTTTCCTTCCTTCAAAAAAACTTTTCCCATCAGACGATTTTCCTGATAATTTCGCGGGACGTATTCAAAATATTTCCATAAAGTTACTTCCCGATAATCGTCGTAAATCTTTCTCTGTTCGTGATTGCACCACGGTTGCCAAGGTTTTAAATCCCCGGCAAAATGTATGAATACCGTATTTTCCGGAAGTTTTTGCACGCCGCCCTTCATAAGAAGAAATTGATTGAATCGAACCGGCAAAATCTTAATGTCATCATGCGCCGCAACATTCAAAGCATCCTGATCCTGCAACGAAAAATCGCGTTCGTTCAGCAGTTCAATCAATTTTTCGGACAAATTTTTTTCGTTCCATTTAATCAAGTCAATGTACATTACGCCGGCATTGAAATAATTTTCGTTTTCCGGAATAC
>CAJOPK010000068.1 GCA_905236255.1 uncultured Selenomonadaceae bacterium
GATGAAATCCGGAAGGAAAACGACAGAAAAATTGATGCGCTGAACGAAAATTTTCGGACAACGACAGATAATATCCGGAAGGAAAATGACAGAAAAATTGATGCGCTGAACGAAAATTTTCGGAAAACGACAGATGAAATCCGGAAGGAAAACGACAGAAAAATTGATGCGCTGAACGAAAATTTTCGGACAACGATAGATGAAATCCGGAAAGAAAACAGACTTTTGGCTGAAACTTCGCAAAAAGAAATGCGCGATTCACTCCGGCACAGTCAGATTTTGACTTCTTCGGTTGTAAGTTTGGTTGTGGTGGTGCTTTTTACTCTTTTGACTCACTGAAAGGAGCGTTTTTACAATGGCTTTTGACGGACAAAAATTTAACGACATTTTGAACGAGTTCAAAATCGACGACGAAAGACTTCAGGAAATTGCGGCAAGTTTTCGTCAGGATTTGAAACTCGGACTCAAAGACCCGGACTTGTCGTCTTTGCGTATGTTGAAGTCTTACGTCGGACTTCCCACCGGAAAAGAAACCGGTGAATTTTTGGCGTTGGACTTCGGCGGCACAAATGTCCGCGTTTCCAAAATCAAACTTGCCGGTGCCGGTCGTTTTGAAGTTTTGAAACGCACGGGAAAACCTCTGATCGTTCCCGGCGAATACGATTACATAGGTCAAAATTCGACGGCGGAACAAATGTTTGATTTTCTTGCCGGACTTATCGACGAAACCATTGACGGAAATCGCGACACAACTTTTTATCTCGGTCATACTTTTTCTTTCCCTTCCGAACAAACAGACCTTTACAACGCAAAACTCATAATCTGGACGAAAGAATTTGCCACGCCCGGCGTTGAGGGAAAAGTCGTAAACGATTTGCTTTTGGAAGCCCTCGAACGTCGCGGAATAAAAAATGTCAAGCCGGTTGCCGTAATAAATGACACCGTTGCCGTCCTGCTTTCCGCCGCTTATCAACATGACGAAACTTATATCGGATCCATTTACGCGACCGGTCACAATACCTGCTACATTGAGCCTTCCGTTCAAGATGCAAAATGTGTCGGGCGCGGCGGAATGATTTTGAATTTGGAATCGGGCGGATTTATGAAACTTGCCCCCAACAAATACGACCTTGAATACGACAAAAATTCCGAAAAGCCCGGCGAACAGCGGCTTGAAAAAATGGTTTCCGGCAGATATATGGGAGAACTTTTTTCGATGACGCTTGCCGAACTTTTGAACGAACCCGGCAAAAAATTCGGTTTTACTTCCGTCGATATGTCCGGGATTATCGGTGACGAAATAAGCGGCTTGTCAAAGGCAAAGTCGATAGTGAAAGAAAAAACCGGTCATGAACTTGACGACGACGATCTCGAAAAAATCCGTCGGCTTGCGTCGGCAATAGTCATTCGCTCGGCGCGTCTTGTTGCCGCCTGCTTTATCGGAATCATTTGGCAGCGCACCGGTGACGCAAAAGTTAAACCTCAGCATATTGCCGTTGACGGATCGGTTTACGAAAAAATGCCGCTTGCCAAAGAAAATATCGAAAAGGCTTTACTCACCGTCTTTGAAGATGAGGCGGTTGCCGTCCGGACGATTTTGGATAACGGAGGAAGCGGACTCGGTGCGGCGATTGCGGCGGCAATGGCCGTAAATCGCTAAAGCTTTTCGACGAATCGAGAATTTCGGATTTGGAAGAGTGAAAGTTTTTGAACGGGATTTTTAAGAGGACAAAACAATTTTTTCGGGCGTTGACCGCGAATATTTCTCCGGACGACGAAAAATATATTTCCCTGCATCTGAATCCGGAAGAACAAAAATTATTTTTCGCAATGAGCGTGATTGATCAAAGTCATTGTCTGAATACGGCTTACACAATCGAAAGGCTTGCAATTCAAGACGGAGCCGACATCTGCAAAAATTTTTTGATCCGTTGCGCTCTTCTGCACGATTGCGGCAGGGTGAAAGGCGATTTGAATATTTTCGGAAAAGTTTTCGCCGTTTTAATCACACATTTTTTGCCGAAACTTGCGGACGGTTTGGAATTGCACGGAAACAAAATGATTCACGTTTACCGGCATCATGCGGAGATCGGGGCGCAAAAACTTCTGGAAATCGGATTGCTCAAGGAGTCGAAAATCGTTGCGGCACATCACCTGACGCCGAAAAATACAGATCCGCCGGAATTGAAACTCTTGCGAATTGCCGACGAAGAAAATTGACCGGAATAAAACGTCAAGTTTTACGTTTAAGACTTTTATTCAGATAAATGCAAATTCCGGGTAACGTCGAATAAAAAAATAATTCGTTAAACTCTTCAAAAATTTGTCCTTCCAATCGGTTCATGCGGAGTATTCCGGGTTTATGCTCGGCGGTGTATTGCAAAATTCCGGTCAATGTAAGTATAATCAATCCCGCGATCGGAAGTTCGGAGCGCAGAAGTTTTTTTAACGGGAAGTGTTTAAAAATCAAAGTTGCAAGCGCGATGACGTACAATGTCACAAATATGAAAACCGGTATTTTGAACGGATAATCTGACATATCGACAAAGACCGGTCCCGATTCTTCAATTCCTTCCGGGAAAAATACCCGCCCCCAACTCAATTCGCGCATTACAAGCAAAAGCGCAATTCCGGCAATCGAAACGTGAAAAAATTTCACATCTCTTTCCATTCCTTTTCCGCAAAGAAGCAAGTTCAAAATTGTCGTTGCAATCAAGACAATAACTTGAATATTTTCCAAAACAGCGTTCTCGAAACTTATTTCGACCGGCAGAACAAATGCGAGCGGGAAACTTAAAAGTATTGCCGCAAATGTTACCCGGACTGTTTGCAGATAAAATCGTTTCATTCAAAATCTCTCCCCAAATTTTACTTGTGCGGAGATTGTACCGGAATATGAGAATTTTTGTAAGTAAATATTGGAGGTCAACTTATGACAAACGACTGTATAACGATAGCCCTGCCGAAGGGCAAACTTTTCGGACTTTCGGCAGATTTGCTGAAAAAAGTCGGTTTTACCGCCGAAGGACTCAGCGAAAAGTCCCGCAAACTCGTTATAGAAAATGAAGATGCCCGACTGAAATTTATCATAACCAAGACCGCAGATGTCCCGACTTACGTCGAATACGGCGCGGCGGATTTGGGGATTATCGGAAAAGATGTTATCCTTGAATCCGGCAAAGACGTTTATGAACTTTTGGACTTGGGTTTCGGAAAATGCCGGCTGATGATGGCGGTTCCGAAAGACAAGAAACGCGCCCGTTTGGAAGATTATTCAAATACCCGCGTTGCGACGAAATTTCCGCACACCGCCGAAAAATTTTTTGAATCTCGCGGCATGCAAATGGAATATATTAAATTAAACGGCTCGATTGAATTGGGGCCGATTATCGGACTTTCGGAAAGTATCGTTGACATTGTGGAAACGGGGACGACCTTGCGCGAAAATAATTTGGAAGAAATTGTGACGATAACGGAGGCAACCGCCCGGCTTATCGCAAACAGGGTAAGTTACAAATTGAAATTTGATCGCATAAACAATTTGGTTGAAAATTTGCGGAAAGAACTCGATAAAGGTTGATTAAATTTTTGAAGGCGGTGAGTTTTACGGTGAAAAAGTTTCTGCTCACCTGTATGATTATTTTTTCCGGTTTACTTGCGTTCAATTATTCTCAAGCCTGCGCGGAGGAAAATTCCGGTCTTGAATTGAATGTCGTAAAAAAGTTTTTGCCTTGGACGGAAAAACGCGAAAGACTTACGCGGGAATATGCCGAACTTCATTACGGGAAATCCGTTACCGAAATTGAACCGCGTGCGGTCGTCATTCATTGGACCGCCGGCCCGACTTGGGAATCCGCTTATTATACTTTTTACGGCGAAACGCGAAATACCGGCGACGGGAGCGTAAATGTTTCTTCGCAATTTTTGGCAGATCGGGACGGGACGATTTATCAACTTATGCCCGAAAATAAATTGGCTCGTCATGTGATAGGTTATAATTGGTGCGCCGTCGGCATTGAAAATGTGGGCGGGGTAAACAATGCCGAGAATTTAACGCCGGAACAGCTTAAATCAAATATCGAAATAATCCGCAGCCTTCGCAAAAAATACCCGGAGATTAAATATATTTTCGGGCATTATCAGCAAAATGCGGCGCGGGCAAGCGGACTGTATATCGAAAAAGTTCCGGGATATTATTCCGTGAAATCGGATCCGGGAAAAAAATTTATGCGGGCATTGAAAGACGAATTGGAGGACGAAGGTTTTATTTTTTTCCGAATTTGATTTTTGGGAGCGTCCGGAAATTTGTCGATTGAAAAAAAACTTGCAAAAATCGGCGTTATTGTATAAAATCGGCGTGCAGGTTAAAACCGGTGAAAAAATTTAAGGGGAATGATGGAGATTTTTGAAAATAATCGGAGCGTCGATTCCGTCGAAGGCGATTTATCTTAAAGAGTGGGCTTGCGTCCACTCTTTGCTATTGTAAAGCAAAAGGGAGGTTGAAATATGGCTGCGGGAGTCGAAAAGAAAGTCGAAGAGATTTTTTTGAAACTTGCGGAAGATACCGATTTTGAACTTGTCGATGTGGAATATGTCAAAGAACGCGATTGGTATTTGAGAATTTTTGTTGACAAGCCCGGCGGGGTCGATTTGGACGACTGCCAAATTTTGAGCGAAAAGATCGGCGAAATTCTGGACAAGGAATCTTTTATAAACGGGTCTTACATTTTGGAAGTTTCTTCTCCGGGAATAGATCGCGTTTTGAAGAAGGACAAGGATTTTATTCGCGAGAAGGGCAAAAAAGTTGACGTTTCTCTTTATGCGCCGATTGACGGACAAAAAAATTTGACCGGAACTCTTGTCGAACGCGACGAAAAATTTTTGACATTGGAAGAATTTGAACCTTTGCCGCGTGAAAAAGTGGCGCAGGTAAGACTGCATATTGATTTTTAAAATTCTGCCGTGAGAGTGGTTGTCGTGAGAATCATGATTGCCGAAAACTGCGATTCGATTTGACGTAAACATAAAGCGAATTTGAATGTGAATTTTTTTGGGAGGAATGAGAATTTTGGCAGCAAGAAAATCCAAAAAAGCCGGCGGCGATGCCGGATTTCTCGGAGCAATAAGGGATTTGTGCGAGGAAAAGGACATTTCGCCGGAAGTAATGTTTGGTGCGGTTGAGTCCGCATTGGTTTTTGCTTACAAGAAAAATTTTAACACGGATCAAAATGTTGAAGTTTCCATCGATCACGAAACCGGAACTTTTCATGTGTACGCCTTGAAACAGGTTGCGGCGGAAGTTTCGGATAAAATTTCGGAAATCTCCGTAGAATCCGCAAAAGAGATTGATCCGAAATATGAGGCGGGCGATACCGTCAGAGTTGAAGTTACGCCGAAAAATTTCGGAAGAATTGCGGCACAGGCGGCAAAACAGCTTGTCGTTCAAAAAGTCCGGGAGGCCGAGCGCGGCATGATTTACAACGAATTTGCCGACAAAGCAAATGACATCGTAAACGGCACGGTTGTCCGGATTGAGGACGGAAATTTGGTTGTGGACATCGGCAAGGCGGAAGCTCTTTTGGTTCCGGGCGAACAAATTGCCGGCGAAACTTACGAAGTCGGCGACAGAGTGCGCGCTTATATTGCGGAAGTCAAAAAGGGCATGAAGGGCGCGCAGATTTTCATTTCCAGAACTCATCCCGGATTTTTGCGCAAACTTTTTGAAAATGAAGTGCCGGAAATTCAGGAAGGCGTTATCGAAATAAAATCCGTTGCCCGCGAGGCGGGTACCCGTTCAAAAGTTGCGGTTTTTTCAAACGACAAAAATGTTGATGCGGTCGGCTCCTGCGTCGGTCACAAAGGCATGAGAACACGCGCAATTTTGAAGGAACTCGGCACGGAAAAAGTCGATATTGTTCAATGGAGTGAAGTGCCGGCGGTCTTTATTGCAAATGCCTTGAGTCCGTCGAAAGTTATCGGCGTTGCCGTTGCGGATCACGAAAGAGTTTCCCGCGTAACCGTTCCGGACAATCAGCTCAGTCTGGCAATCGGCAAGGAAGGTCAAAACGCCCGCCTTGCCGCAAAACTTACCGGCTGGAAAATCGATATAAAGAGCGAATCACAAGCCAAAAAAGCCCCGCTTGATTCGGATATGCACGAAGTCGATATTTCGACGAGTACGGGCTTTGTCGAGGCAGGTTGATCCGGCTTGACTGAAGAAAAGGCAAAAAAGAAAATCAAAATGCGCGCCTGTGTTGCCTGCAGGGAAATACGGCACAAATCCGAATTTTTGAGGGTCGTAAAATCTCCGGAAGGCGAATATTTTATTGATAACGGCGGCAAGGCGAACGGTCGCGGCGCGTATATCTGCAAGTCAAAAAAATGTGCGGAACTTGCAAAAAAGCGCAAGCAATTTGACAGGTCTTTTAAAGAAAAAGTTCCCGCCGAAATTTATGACAAAGTAATTGCGGCAACGGAGGAATTTGAAGATGAATGAATCCGCGTTAAAAAATATTTTGGGACTTGCTCAACGGGCGCAAAGACTTGTAAGCGGAAATTTTCAAGTGACCGACGCAATAAATTCCGGCAAAGTCAAACTTCTGATTTTGACGACAGATGCAAGTCCTTCGACCGCAAAAGATTTTGAAAAACTTGCCGCCGAAAAATATTTTCCGATTGCCCGCGCATTGACGAAAGAATCTTTGGGTCAATGTTTGGGGAAGGAAATGAGATCCGTTGCGGCGGTAACGGATAACGGATTTAAAAATTCGATTGAAAAGATTTTGAATAATTGATTTTCCGACAAGGAGAATGACATATGTGAAGTTAAAGAGTCAGAGCGAGACAGTGGTCGGTGGTCAGCCGGTCAGGTGAAAAGCAAAACACTTTCCACCTTATCACCTTATCCGCTCAAATATGGAGGTGGCTTTATGTCGAAACCGAAAACACCCGAGTACCGAATATTTAAGCTGTCGGAGGAATTTAACCGCGACAGTCAGGTTTTGATCGATTTTTTGAAAAAACACAAAATCAAGGTCAAGAATCGTTTCAGCGCGATTGACGAGCAGGCTTACGAACTCTTGAAAAATGCTTTTCCCCGTCGTAAGCAAAAAGTTGAAGAAAAACCGCCGGAAGTCAACCCGGAAGAAAAATCCGAAAATCCGGCTCCGCAAAGTTCCGACGAAAAAATCGAAAAACAATCCGACAAAAAATCCGGAGATCGTAGCGACAAGCAACAGGATAAAAAATCTGCCGGTCAATCGGATACCGGAGAAGGTCAAAAAAAATCCGGAAATCGTCGCGATAAACCCGCCGAAAAATCACCGGATAAAAAGCCGGAAGAATCTTCCGAAAAACCGGATCAAACTCAAGGCGAAAATTCCGAAAATCAAAATTCGGAAGACGGCGGCAAACGTCGTCGCCGTCGCAATCGTCATCGTCATTCCGAAGATTCGGCGGAAACCGAATCCGGAGAAAGTCGCGGCGAAAAAGAAAATCGCATTGAGGATCGTTCCGAAAAGCCCGCCGATACACGCGGCGAACGCGGGGACAGAAACAATCGCAGAAATCGGGATCGGGATAAAGAAGACGGAGGCGGTCGCGCTCAACAGAATCGGGATCGGAATCGTCGTCAAAGCCAAAATTCCCGGCAGGACAATAATTTAAATGCCGCCGGTGACAGGCAAAGTCGTCGTCCTCCCCGCAAAAAGAAACCGCGTCAACAGCCGACTCCCGTTCACAAGGTTGAAATTGCCCGCCCGACGCACATTAAAGTCGGCGAAAGCATAGCCGTCAAAGACCTTGCAAGCAAAATGAGTTGCACGGCGGCGGAAGTCATCAAAAAACTTCTGATGATGGGCGTTATTGCCGGCATAAATCAGGA
>CAJOPK010000069.1 GCA_905236255.1 uncultured Selenomonadaceae bacterium
AAAATTCCGCAAATCGTGTCATAAATTAAGTCGTTCGTAAAATATTCGTCCCGGTGATCTTCCAAAATCTTCGTCCTTTCCGGCAAAGATTTTTCATATTCCGGCGAAAGATATACAAACATCGGAATACGAACCATGTCAAAACTGAAAACGTCCGGATTGTGTGAAATCTCCAAATTTTCGCCGTGATCCGAAAAGTAAATCATTGCCCGGAGATTTAAATTTTGCGCGGCATAATCGAAAATTTTTGACAGAACAAAATCCGTGTATAAAATCGAATTTGCATAAGCCGGCGCGGCGGTTGCCATACCGGTGCCGTCAGACGTGACCCATTTTTTAAAACTGCGCGGATAACGATTGTTGTAATAAATGTGACTGCCCATCAAATGCAGAACGACAAAATTATTTTCGGCGGGATCGAGCCGATCAAAAAATTTCATCAAAATTTCGTCGTCCTTATCCGAAAAATCATAAGTGTCGTCCGTCCATTCTGCAACATCGGCGGTATTCGCCACCAAAGTTATTGCGCTGTCGTATTCGCCGTAACGTCCCTGATTGCTGAACCAAAAAGTTTTGTAACCGGATTTTTTTGCCGCATCGACAATCGAAATTGATTCAAAAAATTCCTTGCCGTTATATTGACTTTCTTCGGTCAGGGCGCGCTGAAGTACCGGAACGGTCTGCGACCATGAAGAATAAGCATTTTGATAAACGATAAATTTTCCCGGAGCCGAATTTAAATTCGGTGTGTTTTCCGGAGTTTCTTTGTAATCCTCATTTATTTTCACTTCGCCGAAATTTTCAGGCGGCAAATTTTTTTCGGCGGCGGGAATTTTTGAGGAAAGCCAAGGGGTATTGTCAAACGGAAAACCGGGATTAAACGCCCGCATATAACTTCTGCTTGCCGATTCGCCGATAACGACAATTACCGTTCCGGAAGATTTTGCGGCAAGAGTTTCGGCAGAATTTATTTCAAGCGCGGCAAAACGCCCGGCATAATTTTTTTTGTAAAGTTGAGTTTCCGCAACGTAATCGGTAACATCTTTCCAAAGTCCGGCTATTGAAGTTTGCGGAACATAAAATATCAAAGCCCCGACCGAAAAACAAAATGCAATTACCGCCGAAAAAATTCTTGCCGGCGAAATTTTTTCTTCCGTGACAAATTCGCCGAAATTTTTATGAATTTTATAAGCACGATAAAGCAAAAATCCGATAGCCGCAAAAATCAAAATCGAATTGAAAATTCCGATATTCGATTCGATAAAGTTTAAACTTTCCCGCCAATTCGTCAAATAAAGTGCCATTAAAGATGCCGGCGACAGACAATGCCACACCATGCAATAATAGACGTATTGAATGAAGGGAATTAAGCAGAAGGCGAAATTTAATCCGGACATCAGCGCGGCGGAAAATTTTTTCGCCGGCGGCAGAGCGGTCATTATCAAAACTTCAAAAGATGACAGAGTAACAAAAATTGCCGTGCCGACCATTAAATCGTAAAATATCAGCGACATAAACCACGGCTTTTGATAAGTCCATGTATAAAGCAGGGGAAATGCCGACGACCACAAAAGTCCGGTCAACAAATTTGCCCGGTGAATTTTGTCGAAGATTTTTGCCCGCGCGGAAAACTGCATCAAGATTAAAATTGCGACCGTCGGCAAAAGCATGGGCATAAAATATTTTACTCCGGGATCTTGTCCCATATCGAAATAAAAAGCGGTAATCGAAAAATAAAGTGCGAATGACCAAATTGCGGCTTGAAACAAAAATTCTTTTTCCTTCCCGGACAAAATTTTCCCCTCCGATTGTTTTCCAAAAAATTACGCCAAATTATATACACTTGCCGAACAATTAACAAGCCGGAACATACAAACCTTTCATAAAATTTATTTTCACCTTTACCGACTAAATGGAAAATTTTTAGAAATTTTTTTATCGAAGGCTTAAGTTTTTTCAAAAAGTCTTCGATAAAGTTTTTGTAAGGCGGGAGTTACTCGCCGGAACATTGAAAACTTAATAAGCACTGATATATAAAAGGTCGACGAAGATCGACCGAAACAAAATTTTGAAATTTTTTCGTCAATCGATGAGCCTCCAAAAAAAGTCGGTTGGCGGTGTGCGTGAGAAATAAATATTCTCTTTGGTAATGAATCCTGAAGACATTAGTTTGTTGACAGGCTTTTTTTGATGTTATTCGCAAAGTGCACGGCGGATTAAAAGAGGTCGGGGACGCCCGGTTTCGGATCAAAAGAAGTTTATCATAGACGGCGGCAGGGAAGTCGCCGAAAAAAGGATTTAAAAAGTTTTTTGGAAAAACCAAGGAGGAAATTACAATGGCAATGGTAGTAAAAAATAACATGGCGGCAGTTCGCACGATGAACACTTTGAATAACAATTCAACCGCC
>CAJOPK010000070.1 GCA_905236255.1 uncultured Selenomonadaceae bacterium
ACCTGCAAATTTTTTATCGACATATCTTCCGGACCGGTAATCTGACAACCTTTTCTCTTTGCATAATGAATGTAATCCAAAATTTCGCGGGTGATTCTTTCGCCCGGAGCCAAAATCGGGATACCCGGAGGATAACACATCAAAAATTCCGCCGCAGTCTCTCCGACCGTTTCATCGATCGGCAGAGATTTTTTTTCGGCATAAAAAGCCTCTTTGGGCGTTGTATCGACAATCGGATCTATGTATTCGGTTTTGAGCATTTTCGACGGATCTTTCCTGTAATTGCGGCGAATTTCGGCAAGTGCGGAAACCAGTCTTTCAATATCTTTTTTCCGATCGCCGACCGAAACATAAGCGAGAACGTTTGCAATATCCCCAAACTCCATTTGAATATCGTATTCGTCGCGCAAAATGTCATAAACTTCAACGCCGGCAAGTCCGACGGGACGGGTAAAGATTGAAAGTTTTGTCGTGTCGAAATCGAAAACCGCGTCGCCGTCGGCAATTTCTTTTCCGTAAGCATACCAATCACCGAGCGCGTTAATTTCGTCGCGGGCATATTCGACAAGATTTATTACTTCGTCAAAAATTTCTTTTCCGTGCAAAGAAAGATTTCTGCGCGAAACGTCCAAACTTGACATAAGCAGATAAGAGCCGCTGGTTGTTTGGGTAAGATTTATTATCTGATGAACGTAACCGGGATGCATGCTTTCACCGATTAAAAGCATTGAACTTTGAGTAAGAGAGCCGCCGGATTTGTGAATTGAGGCCGCCGCCATATCCGCACCGACCGACATTGCCGATTTCGGAAGTTTGTCGTTGAAATAAAAATGCGTTCCGTGTGCTTCATCTGCAAGCAATTTCATGCCGTGAGAGTGTGCAAGTTTCGTGAGAGTTTCAATATCGGAACATATTCCGTAATAAGTGGGATTGTTAACCATTACGGCTTTTGCGTCCGGATTTTTTTCGATTGCCGCTTTTACTTCGGAAACTTTCATGCCCAGAGAAATTCCGAGCCGATCATCGACTTGAGGATTTACATAGACCGGCTTTGCACCGCAGAGAATCAAAGCGTTGATTGCACTTCTGTGAACATTTCGCGGCATGATAATTTTTTCGCCCGGCTTGACCGTCGCCAAAATCATGGCTTGGACGGCGGAAGTCGTGCCGCCCACCATAAAATAGGCATGCGCCGCGCCGAAAGCCTCTGCGGCAAGGTCTTCCGCATCTTTTATGACGGAAACCGGATGACAGAGATTGTCCAGCATCTTCATTGAATTTACGTCAACGTCCAGACAATCCTGCCCCAAAAATTCGGCAAGTTCTTTATTTCCGCGACCGCGCTTGTGACCGGGAACGTCGAAAGGGACAAGTCGCGCCGCCTTCATTTTTTCGAGTGCCTCAAGTACCGGTGCACGATTTTGATTAAATCTGTAATTATCCATTCGCTGTTTGAGGTGCCGGTGAAAAACTTTCCACCTTTCCACCTTCCCACCTTTCCGACTTAATTAAAGCAAGTTGCAGATAATTTCGGTCATTTCATCGGTGCCGAGAACTTTTTCACCGGGAGCGGCAATATCGGCAGTCCGGTGACCTTCGGAAAGTGCTTTGTCAACGGCGTTTTCAATCGCCTTTGCCGCATCTTCCTCTTTCAAGCTGTAACGCAAAAGCATCGCCGCGCTCAAAATCGTCCCCATGGGATTGGCAATATTTTTTCCGGCAATATCCGGCGCACTTCCGTGAATCGGTTCATAAAGGCTTGTCAATTCACCGATTGACGCGCTGGGCATAAGCCCGATTGATCCGCCGATAACCGCAGCTTCATCACTCAAAATATCTCCGAACAAATTTCCGGTAACGATAACGTCAAATTGTTTCGGATTTACCGCAAGTTGCATCGCGCAGTTGTCAACGTAAAGATGATTGAGTTCGACTTCCGGATATTTTTCGGCAAGTTTTGTGACGGTGCGCCGCCAAAGTCTGCTTGTCGCCAAAACATTTGCCTTGTCAACGGAAGTTAATTTTCCGCGCCGAATTTTTGCCGTTTCAAATGCGAGCGTTGCAATTCTTTCAACTTCCGGAACCGAATAATTTTCCAAATCCCAAGCACGTTCCGCGCCGTTGTGAATTTCGGATTCGCAGCGATCCCCGAAATAAATTCCCCCCACAAGTTCACGGACGATAACCAAATCCGAGCCGCCGACAAGTTCCGGTTTCAGGGGCGAATTTTCGATAAGCGCGTCGGAAACTTTTACCGGGCGCAAATTCGCATAAAGTCCCAAGCCCTTGCGAAGTCCCAAAATCGCCTTTTCCGGACGGAGTTCGGCTTTTACGTTATCCCATTTGTTGCCGCCGACCGCGCCGAATAAAACCGCATCCGCATTTTTGCAGGCGTTCAAAGTTTCCGCCGGCAAAGGTTCACCGAATTTATCGTAAGCCGTTCCGCCGGCATCGCGTGTTTCAAATTCCAAGCCGATTTTAAATTTTTCGTCAATCTTTTTCAAAACTTTGACGGCGGAATCGGTAATTTCCGTACCTATACCGTCGCCCGGAATCACAACAATCTTTTTCATTTTATTACCCCCGAATGTTTTCCTTAAATTTTCATATTCCGTAATATACCACAGCAATTTGCAAAAGTCGAACATTATGTTGTGAAAAAAGCCCCGGTTTTCAAAATTTTTCACTCTTAAATTTGCCGGCTTGCTTTTTTTATAAAACGTGTTATAATCCCCCGTGTTGCCGTCGAATGGGGAAATTTTCGGCGGTCTGTAAGTAAACTTGTTTTGTGAGGAGATTTTTAATGGCTTTTGAAGACAAAACGCTCGTATGCAAAGACTGCGGGAAGGAATTTACCTTCAGCGCGGGAGAACAGGAATTTTACCACGAGAAAGGCTTTGAAAACGAGCCCGTGCGTTGCCGCGATTGTCGCGATAAGCGTCGCCGCAACCGTGATGCCGGCGAACATCGTCAAATGTTCACCGTGACCTGCGCGGAGTGCGGAAAAGAAACCGAAGTTCCCTTCGAGCCGAAAAATGATCGTCCGGTTTATTGCCGCGATTGTTTCAACGCTCATCGCGCAGCAGCAAGAGCTTAAATTTTTATCGAAGGCATTTGCAATGTGCAACTCTTCAGTCCGAGCGTGTCTCGGGCTTTCTTTGTTTAATTGTCATTCCCAAAAGGAGAGATTGATTTATGTTTGGAAAGTTGAAAAAAATTTTGGCGACGGCGACAATCGGCGCAATGACTGTTTTGACTTTGACCGGTTGCGGCGGGGACAATGCCGCAAAAGACGGCGGCTCAAAAACTTTGGCGGTCGGGTCTTCCGTCGATTTTGCGCCTTTTGAATTCCAGGACGAAAAGGAAAAGGAATATCAGGGCTTTGAAATGGACTTAATCCGTTCAATCGGCAAGGAAATGGGACGCGAAGTAAAAATCAGCAATATCGGCTTTGACGGATTGATTCCGGCACTTCAGGCGAAAAATATTGACGTTATAATTTCCGGCATGACCATAAACGACGAGCGCAAGGAAAAAGTCGCTTTCTCCGATCCCTATTATAAATCCGGCTTGACAATGGTTATCGACGAGAAAAACGATTCCGTTAAATCCTTCAAAGATTTGGAAGGAAAGAAAATTGCCGTGCAGATCGGCACAACCTCCGCAAATGAGGCAAAATCCATAAAAGATGCGGAAGTTAAAGAACTCAACACTCCGGCGGATTGCTTTATGGAACTTAAAGCCGGCGGTGTCGATGCGGTCATCAACGATCGCCCGGTCAACGATTATTTCATTGTGACCAGCGGAACGACCGGCGTTAAATCTTTGCCGGAAATGCTTACGGCTGAAGATTACGGAATCGCGGTTGCCAAAGACAATCCGGAACTTTTGAAGGAAGTCAACGACGCGCTCAAAAAACTTCATGAAAACGGCGAATATGACAAGATCCATGAAAAATGGTTCGGTAAGGAAACAAAATGAGCGAAATTTACAAGCGTCCGGAATGGGACGAATACTTTCTTGACATAGCCGAGCAGACCGGCAGACGCGCAACCTGTCTGCGCCGCCGTTACGGGGCGATTATCGTAAAGGACAATATAATCGTCAGTTCCGGTTATAACGGTGCGCCGCGCGGCGAGGCGAATTGTATTGACACCGGAATTTGCGAACGGGAGCGTTTGAAAGTTCCGAAAGGCGAACGCTACGAACTTTGTGTGGCGGTTCATGCGGAGCAAAATGCCATAATAAATGCGGATCCGATTAAGATGCAAAATTCGACGATTTACATTGTCGGAAAAAATTCTTCGGACAACAGTTATGCATCAGGCGCGCCCTGCAAACTTTGCCGCCGAATGATAAAAAATGCGCGAATTGCGCGTGTTGTATATCGCGGCTCTTTGGGAGAAATTGTGATAAAGAGTCCGAATGAATTGGAAGATTAAAAAAATTTCGTCGTCCGGTTTTTCGGAGCGAAATTTGACAATAATTTTTTTCGGTGATAAAATCGAAAGAAATAAAAGCGTGCTCGTAGTCCAGAGGATAGGACGCCGGCCTCCGGAGCCGGAAGCGAGGGTTCGATTCCCCCCGAGCGCGCCATTTTTTTATCCGGAGCCGGGATTTGTTTTTCCCCGAGCGTTTTTTTCAAAAATTTTTTGAGAACGAATTAAGCGGCAAAATTAACCTTTTGAAGGAACTTACCTCAAAAACGCGAAATCCCGCGCAAATATTATTTTGAAAAAGGTTGATGTAAATATGTTGGTTTATGCGACACACAAAGGCGGAAAATATTTTCCGTTTGAAGAAAGTTTAAAAATTGAGCCGACCGGTCTGCGCGGACTTTACATAAATTTGACAAACCGTTGCAACTGTGACTGTATTTTTTGTTTGAGACAGAAAAAGGAAATGCTGCCGGAGTTCAGTCTTTGGCTTGAAAAAGAGCCGACGGTTGACGAAATAAAAAACGAACTTGACCGGGTGAATTTTGATTTTGTGAAAGAAATTGTTTTTTGCGGTTTCGGCGAACCGACTTTAAGACTGCCGGAATTGATTGAACTTCTGCATTATGTCAAAAAAAATCATCCGGATATTCCGACGCGCTTGAATACGAACGGACTGGGAGAATCGGCACACGGCAAAAACATTTCTTCGGAATTTTCCGGAATTTTGGATACCGTTTCGATAAGTTTAAATGCCGACAATGCCGAAAAATATCTTAAACTTACCCGCGCCGAATACGGCTTAAAATCTTACGAATCGATGTTGACTTTTGCGGAACACATGAAAGATTTTATTCCGAACGTAATTTTGACGATCGTCGATAAAGTCACAAGCCCGGAAGAAATAGAAAATTGCCGGAAAATTTGCGAAAAACGAAATTTAACTTTGCGCGTTCGCCCCTATGAAAACAGCTGAAATTTTTCCTTGAATTTTGCGGCGGCAAGCGAAATTAAGACCGTCAAAAAATACAGAATTATTGCGTTTGTCGAGTTCATTACCAAATTCAATTTTCCGAAAATCAACAGGAGATACGCTATCGGAATGGGATGGAACAGGTAGACGAAAAACGAATGTTTTCCCAAGAATTTCAAGGCGGAATCAATTTTCTCTCCAAACGAAAAATTTTCAAACAGCATAAAGAAAAAAATCGAAGCGGCTATCGTGTACAAAAATCCGGGCGGCGAAAGTTGATGCGCCGTATTTACCGCAGCCGTCGGCGAATAATTCAGCCGGTAAATCAAAAAGTAAAACCAACTCAAAAGCATCGTCAAAGTCAATGCAAATGACGCATTGATTATTTTTTTGTTGTCCTTCATGAATCGGAAAAATCTTCCGGAGTTTACCGCCAAAATCGCACCGAGCAAAAATATAAAGACGTAATGCAAAACGAGCCAATTTAACCGCCACATCAAAAACATTTTTAAAATCGAATCGTCCGGCAAAGAATTTACAAATGCCGTCAAATTTGTGTCGTAGCTTGAAAAGCAGTTGAATAAAATCTGTAAGAAAAAGATTGCGGCAAATTTTTTCGCAGTCATTTCCCGGACAATTTTTATCCAAATCGGCATCAGGAGATAAAACCAAATTAAAATCACCAGGAAATACAGCTGATATTTTGCCAGCCCGAAAAACAAAATTTCAAGCGCGTAACCCGGTGCCGGTATTCCGGAGCCGTAAAAAAAATTGTCGTGAATTACATAAAAAATCGACCACAATAAATAGGGGACGAGTACCGCCTTAAATCTTCTGCGCAAAAAATTTTCATAATCGAAAGGAGCGGCAAGGTCGATTTTGTAAAACAATCCGAAAGCCGAAATAAAAAAGAAAATCGGCACGCTGAAGCGCGAAACGATTTCAAAGAGTGCGACCAAATGCAAATTCGGCGTGGGATTCATAAGATACTGCGAGCCGATATGAATTGCTGCCACGCCGAGCATAGATATGCCGCGAATATATTCGATTGATTTTAATCTGGGTTTTGCCGGATTTTTCACGCCGTCACCTGCCGAGTTCAAATTCGACGCGAATACTTGCCGAACAATTCAAAGTTCCCGATTCAACGGGAGTTTCGTAACTCATGTCGGCGGCGACCGATGCCTCCATCATGGCAAAATTTTTGTAACGGGGAGAGGAAACATTTCCGGAATTTATGGAAACGTTGCGAATCCCGACAATCGTCGTGCCGAGTTCGGCGGCAACGGCTTCGGCTTTTGCGCGGGCATCGCGGGCGGCAAGTTTGAGTGCTTCCCTCTCCAAAGCCTTACGATCTCCGATACCGAAACTCAATGAATTTACATTGTTTGCGCCGTTTGAAAGTGCGGCGTCTATAACTTTGCCCGTCAAATTTAAATCGTCAATGGTAACGGTTATGGAATTTTCCGCCGTATAACCGACAAGTTTGTTTTGTCTGTTTTCGTCGTTCCGATAGATCGGACGAAAATTATAATCTCCGGTGTGAATATTTTTTTTCTCAATGCCGAGCGCAACAATTGCCCGGACTATGTTTGATGCCTTTTGAGCGTTTTCCGTCTGAACTTTTCCGGCATCACGATTTTGACTTCTTACACCGACCGTAACCGTCGCCCGATCCGGTGCGACTTCGATTGTGCCTTCACCGTTCACGGAAATTGTCGGCGGTCTGTCTTCGGCAAACGCCGCCGAACAAAATATAAACATCATCAGAAAAGTCAAAGTAAAAATTTTTGACATATTTCGATCCTCCAAAGCCGGAAAATTTCACAACATGGTTGAACGTACGACCAAGAATCAAGTGTTATGTGTATCCGCTCTCTTTACTTCTTCGACAATCTTTTTGCAAATTCTCTCAAGTTGCATCTTGTCGGGACCTTCAGCCATTACGCGAATCAAAGGTTCCGTACCCGAAGCCCTGACAAAAACCCTGCCGCTTTCCCCGAGTTCTTCCGAACCTTCCGCAATCGCAATTTTGACGGCATCGGCATCGACGGCAGCCTTGTTTTTGACGGTGACATTGAGGAGAACCTGCGGAAAAGTAGTCATGAGTTCGTTCAATTCGGAAGCGGTCTTTCCGGATTTTTTCATTGCCGTCAAAACCTGCAGGGCGGTAATCAATCCGTCGCCGGTCGTCGAATAATCGGTAAAAATTATGTGACCGGACTGTTCGCCGCCGATTTTGTATCCGTTTGCAAGCATATTTTCCAAAACGTAACGATCTCCGACCGCCGTAATTTCATAACGCGCCCCAAGTTCCTCAATCGCCCGGCGGAATCCGATATTTGACATTACCGTTGCAACGACCGTATTTTTTTCAAGCGCGCCGACCTTCATCATCAATTTTGCACACATCACGAGGATATGATCCCCGTCAATCACGTTGCCTTTTTCGTCAACGCAAAGACAACGATCCGCGTCCCCGTCGTGTGCAATTCCTATATCGGCTTTATTTTTCAAAACTTCTTCGCGCAGATTTTCAATATGGGTGGAGCCGCAATTTTCGTTAATGTTCAACCCGTTCGGCTTGTCGCCGAAAACGATAACTTCCGCGCCGAGTTTTTTAAGGACGGCGGGCATCGCCTTATAAGCGGCACCGTTTGCGCAATCCAAAACGATTTTCATTCCGTCGAATCTTTCGGAAGTTGTGCTTACCACAAAATCAATGTACTCTTGCAAAAAAGTTTCGTTGTGTTCGACGTGTCCGATCTTCGCGCCGGTCGGGTGATTGAAAACTTTTCCGCCTTCAATTTCGCGAACGAATTTTTCAATTTCGTCCTCCACCGCATCCGGCAATTTGTAACCGTTGCCGCCGAAAAATTTTATGCCGTTGTCGTAAAAGGGATTGTGTGAGGCGCTTATTACAATTCCGGCGGCGGCATTTATTTTTTTTGCAAGATGAGCCACTGCCGGCGTGGGAATCACTCCCGCCAAAATTGCAAGACCGCCGGCGGAGCAAATTCCCGCAACCAAAGCCGCCTCCAACATTTCGCCGGAAATTCGCGTATCGCGTCCGATCAAAATTTTCGGCTTGTCCTCCGATTTGTTGCCGAAATATAAAGTTGCCGCCCGCCCCAATCTGTATGCAAGCTCCGGCGGCAGATCGCCGTTTGCCGATCCGCGAACTCCGTCCGTTCCGAATAATCTCGACATATTTCAATCACTCCGTTCATTACGTCTTGAAAAATCTTTCCGGATTATACCACATATTGACGAATTTTATCGGCGGGAAAAAATTTTTTACATATCCGCCGGTTTGCCGTAATATTTTTTGAGTTTGAAATCCGGTTGATAAGACTCTTTCGCCTTCTGCAAACCCGGTATACCCATATCCTCTTCGCGATTTATGTAAATATAGTTTGCCGCCTCTTTTGATGAAACCATGCATTGATTTACGACGGCAAAGGCACCGTCCGCCGCGAATTTGTCCGTCGCCTTTTCAAAATGAACGTCAAGGCATTGAGGAGACAAAACGGAAAACATTGTCATTGCCGCCGGCTCACCGTCCGCATAGAGAACGCCGCCGGACATTCCGATTTTGTCCCAATTTTCTGCCGCTTCCTTTATGCTTTGAAATTCCCTTTGAACGGAAATATCTCCGTCGTCATGTTCGACAAGCCAAAGTTCCGCAATTTTCAGCGCATCCGGCAGACGCTCCGGAGTAAGCGGAAGATATTGCGCCTCCGGATAAATTCTCATAAAACGGTTGACGTGATTTTTTTTCCGGTGCAATTTTTTCCCGGAAAGTCTGCTCAAACTTTCGCGGCTGTAAATATAATCGCCGTCACCGCCGAAAGATTTCCAATCAATCGTGCGAAATTTATCAATCGCCTTGACTTGTTTTTCGTCGCAAAGACAAAAACTCAAAACTTCTCCGCGTTCCAGCGAATCTTCTTCAAGAATATTTAAAGCCCCGTTCAAATCAAAAGGCGCGGGAGAAATCGGAAATCCGTATCCTCTGCGGTTTATGTTTGAGCCGTTGTAACGCCGGAAAACAATTCCTTCAAATTCCGCAACTTCGATATTATATTTTTCTCTCAAAAGATAAATGTTTACCGGCGAAGTGTCGCTTCCCAAAAAACAATCTCCCGGTAATCCGATATAAGGTGTGTGCCAATTAAGTTTGGACATATGGAATCACTGCTTTCAATTAGAGATAAAGTATCTTTTCGCCGATTGTTACATACTTCCTGCAAAGTACCGACTTGATACTTTGGCGGGAATTTCACAATCATCCGGCTTGGCGAATTTTTTGTAATTTTTGAAATTTCGACAAAAAATAACCCGATCGCAAGGTCGGGAATTTTTTGTCAAATTCATTTTATTATGTAAATTTCCAAAGTCTGCCGCCCGAATCTTATCGCTTCGGCGTATGTGTCAAAGGCTATGTCAATTCGATTTCCCTTGATTGCGCCGCCCGTATCTTCGGCAACCGCCTCGCCGTAACCCGGAATGTAAACGCGGGTACCGAGCGGAATTACTCGCGGATCCACCGCAATAATACCCCGCCGGACGCGGGTGCCGGTCGCCGTATATTTTCCCAATCCGGGATCTTGGGGACTGTATGCCGTTGCGGAAACTCTGATCGTCTTTTTGAATTGCGGGAAATTTTCGGTTTCCTTTTTCCATTCGTCATTTTCTTCCCTGCCGTATTGCGCGTCCTCAAGCGCGGAATAAGTCATGATTCCGCAAACTCCGTCGGCGGGAAGTCCCACACTTTGCTGGAATTTTTTTAATGCGGCAACGGTCATTTCGCCGCAAACTCCGTCGGCAACGCCTTTCAGAAATCCGCGTTTAATCAACTTTTTTTGCAATTCGACAACGCCTTCACCGTGCATACCCGGCTTTATCACCGCGCCGATCTCCGCATATTCGCCGGTTGAGGGAAGGGGTGCGGATTTTGCTTTCGGATTGTCAAGCTGTTTCAAAGTTGCGGGATCACAAATTCCGGTAGCCGGCAAACCCTGCGCGCTCTGAAATCTTTTCACGGCTGCCGAAGTCGCATCGCCGTAAACACCGTCGGCAACTCCGGTCAAATAACCGAATCCGATCAACATATCCTGCAATTCGGTTACGTCGTTTCC
>CAJOPK010000071.1 GCA_905236255.1 uncultured Selenomonadaceae bacterium
GCCAACCGTTCTCTCGTTGTCGATAGTTTAATTGATTTTTTATTGATAGTCAAGACAGAAAGGAGAGAAAGGCGGCGCTTCCTCCCCAACCTATAGAGGGCGGAGTATCCGCGCCGCGATTACGATGAAAAAGTATATTTTTGGTCGATTGTTGCAACTGATTCCGATTCTTTTCGGGATAACTTTTTTGACTTTCGGAATGATGCAATTTGCCGCAGATGATGCGGTCGATAAAATTTTTGATCGTGCCGGCGGAAGTGTTTCGGAAGAAGTAAAAATCGAAAAACGTGCCGAACTCGGTCTTGATAAACCTTTTTGGATTCAATATACAAATTGGCTTGGCGGAGTCTTAACCGGAGATTTGGGAAATTCTTTTATTTCCGGCAAGCCTATTTTTGAAACATTTTGCGAAAAATTGCCGGCAACCGTCGAATTGATGCTTGCGTCAATTTTTTTGACGATTTTTGTTGCCATGCCGCTCGGCATTTTTGCGGCGGTAAAACAAGACAAAATCCCGGATTATTTAATCAGGATTTTCAGTTTTGTGGGAAATTCAATGCCGAATTTTTTTGCCGGACTTCTGTTGATATATTTTTTGGCGTTGAAGTTAAATCTTCTGCCGATAATGGGAAGTCCCGGAAATTTTTCCGCCGTGATAATGCCGGCACTGACTTTGACAATTTCGATGGGGGCAAAATATACCCGTCAAATTCGTGCGCTCGTTTTGGAAGAACTCGGAAAAGATTATGTCATGGGGGCAAGAGCGCGGGGGATTTCCGAATTTATGATTTTGACCAAACACGTTTTGCGCTCAATCCTGATCGTAATAATAACCTTGCTTGCCCTGTCAATCGGATCTTTGCTCGGCGGCACGGCGGTGGTCGAAACGATTTTTATGTGGGACGGAGTCGGAAAATTGGCGGTCGATGCAATTTTGATGCGTGATTATCCGATGATTCAGGCTTATGTCGTTTGGATGTCGATAATCTATGTTTTCATAAATCTTGTTGCGGATATTTTTGCGAAATATTTAAATCCGCAATTAAATTTCGGCGGTGATTCGGCATGACGGAAAAATATAAATCTTTAATCCCGTATTTGACGGCGGCGGGAATTTTGATTTTAATTGCAATTTTCGCGCCTTTCCTCACTCCTTACGATCCTTATTTGCAAGATGTGGAAGGAGCATTGACTCCTCCCGATTCTCAAAATTTGCTCGGCACCGACAGATACGGCAGAGATGTTTTGTCCCGCGTAATAATGGGATCACAAACGACACTCTGCGCGGCAATACTTTTGTTGCTGACAATTTCAATTTTCGGTACTTTTGTCGGAATGATCGGCGGCTTTAAAGGCGGCAGAGTTGATGCAATTTTGATGAGGTTGTCCGATATGTTTTTGGCTTTTCCGCAAATGATTTTTGCAACAGCTGCGGCGGGAGCTTTGGGCGGCGGTCTTTTCAATGCGGCGGCGGCTTTGGCGGTAATCGGCTGGACAAAATATGCAAGAATTTCCCGGAGTTTGGTTTTGACCGTTCGCGAAACTCCCTTTGTTGAGGCGGCAAAAATTTCCGGAGCAAAAACTTCGACAATAATTTTCCGGCACATTTTGCCGAACATCGCCGGTCCGGTAATCGTTACCGCCGCATTGGATTTGGGGACGATAATAATGGAACTTGCCGGGCTTTCATTTTTGGGACTCGGCGCGATGCCGCCGACCGCCGAATGGGGGGCTATGATGAACAACGGGCGGAGTATGTTGCAGACCGCCCCTTGGGTAATTCTTGCACCGGGAACGGCAATTTTTCTGACGGTTTCAATATTTAACCTGCTCGGAGATAAATTGAGGGATTTCTTCGACAAACAAATTCCCGCCTGAAAAATTTCAAAATCCCGGCGAAAGTCGGCGGTTTATTTTTTTGCGGAACACTTAAATTTTCCCGCAAAATTTTATTTCAATCAACAAAAAACGATCGCAATTTTTCCTTGACATCGAATATTTAAACCGGTAGATTTTCGACGATCCGCAATCCGGTTTGGAATTTGACGTACTGCCGGGAAAAAGTTGAAAATAAAAAAATAAGGAGCGGTTTTTTGATGATTGATGAAATACAAAAACGTCTTTTTATGGAAGTAGCGGATTTGCACGGAGTTCCGGAAGGTGCTTACAATCTGCGCGTCAACGGAAAAGCGATCGACAGAAAAAGCAGCGCAAATATAGATATTTCCTCAAAAGACGACGGCACCGGGATTGACATTCGCATTAAAGCGAATACCGTCAACGAGAGCGTTCACATTCCGGTTGTCTTGAGCGAAAGCGGCTTAAAGGAAACGGTTTACAACGATTTTTTTGTCGGTGACAACTGTGACGTCGTGATCGTTGCCGGTTGCGGCATAGATAATTGCGGTGTCCAAAATTCTCAACATGACGGAGTTCACAGATTTTTTGTCGGTAAAAATTCCAAAGTCAAATATGTTGAGAAACATTACGGATCCGGCACCGGCGAAGGCAAGCGAATTTTAAATCCGGTTACGGAAGTTTCTTTGGAAGAAAACAGTTTCATGGAAATGGAAATGATTCAAATTAAGGGAGTCGATTCCACCAACAGAAAAACGGTTGCACGGTTGAAAGCAAATGCCCGGCTTAACGTTCGCGAAAGATTGATGACTCACGGAGTACAAAATGCTTTGAGTGTTTATAAAGTTTCTATGGACGGCGAAAATTCCGGCGCGGATATTGTTTCGAGGTCGGTTGCGAAAGAAAAATCTTATCAGAAATTGGATCTTTGCATTGTCGGAAATGCCGCCTGTCACGGTCATACGGAATGTGATTCCATAATAATGGACGAAGGCAAAATTTTGGCGGTTCCTTCACTTGAGGCAAACAATGTCGATGCCGTGCTTGTACATGAAGCGGCGATCGGAAAAATTGCCGGAGATCAGCTTATAAAACTCATGACTTTGGGGCTTACGGAACGGGAAGCGGAAGACCGGATAATAAACGGTTTTTTGAAATAACCGGACTTATCCGCCCGTTATGCGGTAAAATTCGGTCGTTTCGTAAAAATTTACGGAAGTTTTTGTAAATAAGTTCCGATTTCAATTAAAAATTAAATCGGCTGTATTTTCGGGAACTTCTTTTTTTGTGAAACGTCCGTAATCGGGAATATTTTGTAATTGATAACCGGCGCGGGATTGTGATATAATTTCCAAAATTTTTTCCGGAAGGGAGAACCGGGTCTTGCAAATAGTCTACAATCTTGCGGCAATTCTGGTCGTAATAATAATAATTCCGGTCTTTGCAATTCGATCCATACGCGAAAAAGGTTTCGTCGAAAGAATCAAGCAAAGTTTGGGAATGTATCCGGCGGGCGCATTGGAGCCGGTCGCGAAAAAAAATTGCATATGGGTACATGCGGCATCCGTCGGCGAAATTGTCGCGACAAGTCCGCTGATAAAAGAATTTCGGCGCGAATTTCCGAAATCGCCGATACTCGTTTCGGTAGTAACCACCGCCGGCTACGAAATGGCAAACAGAATCATAAAGGATGCGGACAGCATAATTTATTTTCCGCTTGATCTTCCTTTGGTTGCCGCATCGGTTTTGCGGCGAATACACCCCCGCGTCTTTTTGCCTGTCGAAACGGAACTTTGGCCGAACTTTTTAAAAACCGCGCGGGAACTTCATATTCCGGTAATGATGGTCAACGGGCGAATTTCTCAAAAAAGCGTCAAGCAATACAAGTATATGTATTCTCTTTTGACCGATATGATAGGCACGGTAAAACTTTTTGCAATGGCAACGTCGATTGATGCCGATTACATAATGCAACTCGGCGCGCCGAAAAAATTGGTAACCGTCACCGGAAATACAAAATTTGATCAGACTTATACCGATTTAAATCCGCAAGATCGCGAAATGTTTTTAAATGAAATGGGCTTAAATAATGCCGAAGGTATTTTTCTTGCCGGCAGTACTCATCGCGGTGAAGAAGAATATGTTTTGAAGGCGTTCAAAGCGATTCGCGAAAATCACCCGCACGCCCGGCTTATAATTGCTCCGCGCGAACTTTTGAGAACGCGGGAAGTCGTCGCAATTTGCAAACACGCCGGATTTACAGTCGGCACTCGGACGGATTTGCAGAAAAGACCTTCCAAAAATGAGGATATTGTAATTTTGGATACGATCGGAGAACTCGGCAGAATTTACGGGCTGGGTGATGTCATTTACGTCGGCGGCAGTCTTGTGAATACCGGCGGACATAATATTTTGGAACCGGCAGCGCACGGAAAAGCCATTATCGTCGGTCATCACATGGAAAATTTCAAAGATACGCACGCCCTTTTCAAAAATCGTGATGCTTGTATTACCGTCAACAATGCCGACGAATTTGCCGCAGAAGCCGCAAAACTTTTCGACGATCCGGAACACCGTAAAAAACTTGAGGAGGAAACCCTTGCCATTGTCCGTGAAAACAAAGGCGCGTCAAGAAAATCTGCCATACTTTTGCGGAAAATGCTCACCGAATACGAATCCGGCGAAATTGCCGGACATCCTCATACAACACAAAAAGTCGAAAATCTCCGCACTTACGTCAACGAAATTGTTCACAGCAAGGAAGCGCACGGCATTACAATGAATATCGTCATGGCGGTGCTTTATGTTTTTTCTCTCGTATATGAACAGCTTGTGAACATAAAACTGATGGGTTACAAACTCGGTCTTTCCGGGAAGGAAAGATTGAATTGTTACGTCATAAGTTTGGGCAACATTACCGTCGGCGGCACCGGAAAAACCCCGACCGCTCAAAGACTTGCAAGAGAAATTCGGGACATGGGTTACAGGGTCGTAATTTTAAATCGCGGTTACAGGTCAAAGTGGCGCGGTGAAATCGGAATAGTTTCTGACGGCAAAACTTTGAAAATGGACGCTGCGGAGGCCGGCGATGAGGCTTACATGCTCGCAAAACATTTGCCGGAAGTCCCGGTGGTGATAGGTGCGGAAAGAGCCGTTACCGGTCAATATGCGATCGAAGAACTCGGCGCGGAAGTAGCGATTTTGGACGACGGCTATCAGCATTGGCAACTTGTCCGGGATTTGGATATTCTGCTTATAGATGCGGTGAATGTTTTCGGGAACGGTCACATTTTGCCGCGCGGAACTTTGCGCGAATCAATTTCACATATCCGGCGCGCCGACGTTTGCCTTATGACAAAGGTGGATCAGGCGGAACCCGGTTCACGCGAATATATCCGCGATACCGTAAAAAAATACAATCCCGCCGCGCAGATTGTCGAAAGTATTCATTATCCGCAAAGACTTATGCCGCTTTCCGAATGGTTTTCGGATTTGACCGCCGAAGGCGTTCCGGTTTCCGAAATTTCCGGCAAGCGGATAATGGCGGTTTCCGCAATAGGAAATCCCGCATCATTTGAAAGGACTTTAAAAGATTTGGGATCCGTCATTATAGAAAGTTTGCGCTATCCGGATCACCACGAATATACCGTTCGCGAAATGAATGACGTTTTCGGGCAAGCCGAAAATTTGGGAGCGGAGGCCATTGTCATAACCGAAAAAGACGCGGTGAAAATTCCGGCGGAAGTTGCCGGCAAAGATTGGAGTATTCCGATTTTTGTAATTTGCGTCGAAGTGAAATTAAAAGACGGGGCAAAAAGATTCAGAGAAGAACTTCGCCGCCGTCTTGTCGAAAGACTCGGAAAGAGAAAATAACTTCAACGTCGTTGAGGTAAAGATTTATGAAATAATTAAATTACGGAGGAATTTTACATGAGAATCAACGGAGCCCGCGCGGTTTTGGAGAGTTTGAAAAAAGAAGGAGTCGATTTGGTTTTCGGCTATCCCGGCGGAGTGGTTTTGAAACTTTACGACGAAGTTTATAAAATGAATTTTCCCAATATCCTGACCGGACATGAACAGGGCGCGGTGCATGCCGCCGACGGTTATGCCCGTGCGACCGGAAAAGTCGGTGTGGTTTTTGCCACTTCCGGACCCGGCGCGGCAAATTTGATAACGGGAATTGCAACGGCGAATATGGACTCGATCCCGCTCGTTTGCATTACCGGGCAGGTTGCCAATCCCGCAATCGGCAAAGACTCTTTTCAGGAAGTCGATGTTTGCGGAATTACCACGCCGATTACAAAACACAATTACCTTGTGAAGGACGTACACGATCTTCCGCGCGTAATTAAGGAGGCATTTTTTATTGCGCGTACCGGCAGACCCGGTCCGGTTTCCATTGACGTTGCGGCTGACGTTTTTAATACCGAATTTGATTTTGAATATCCGGAAAAAGTAAATCTGCGCGGTTACACCGGCGAAAATCCCTGCGATCCGGCGGAAATTGATGAAGTCGTGAAGGCGATTGAAAATTGTGAACGTCCGCTGATTTTTTGCGGAGGCGGCGTAAATCTTTCCGACACTTCCGACGAACTTCGACAAATTTTGAACCGGCTCGGTTGCCCTTCGACTTCAACTTTACCGGGATTGGGTTGCATTGACGCGGATACCGAAGGATTTTTGGGATTTGCCGGCATGCACGGTTCTTACGGCGCGAATATGGCAATTCAAAGTTGCGATCTTTTAATCTGCGTCGGAATGAGATTCAGCGACAGAGTTACCGGACGGGTTGCGGAATTTGCTCCCAATGCAAAAATTGTTCACTTTGAAATTGACCCGGCGGAAATAAACAAAAATGTTGCCGCCGATTACAAAGTTTTGGGAGATTTGCGACTTTCGCTTCCGATTCTGCGCGAAAAATTAAATTCTTCCGCCACAAATTTTGCGGAAAAATTTTCTTCCTGGAAAAATGAGGCGGTTGCAAAAGGTGAAGAGCATCCTTTTGCTTGGACTGAGGACGGCGAAAACATTAAACCGGGCGCGCTTATTTCAAAAATCAGCGATCTTTGCGATGACAACACCATTGCCGTTACCGATGTCGGTCAGCATCAAATGTGGGCGGCGCAATTTTTCAAAGCACACAAACCCCGTCAATTTTTGACGAGCGGCGGCTTGGGGACGATGGGATTCGGACTTCCCGCCGCAATGGGTGCAAAACTTGCCTGCCCGGAAAAAAATGTCGTTCTCTTTACAGGTGACGGCAGCATCATGATGAACATTCAGGAGCTTGCCACGCTTGCCGACAACAATATTGACGTTAAAGTTGTTATCGTTCACAACTTCATTTTGGGTATGGTCGGTCAATGGCAAAGACTTTTCTATAACCGGCATTATTCCGCGTCCGAGCTCAAATATAAACGCGACTTTGTAAAAATTGCGCAAGCTATGGGTATTCGCGGATACAGATTGACAAAGCCGGAAGAATTGCAGACCGAGTTGCCGGAAATTTTGTTCTCCAAAGGCGCGGCGGTCATTGATGTTTATGTTCCGGAAGAAGAAAACGTCATTCCGATGGTTCCGGGCGGCAAGCGTTTGGATCAAATGGTTTTGGGAAATTGACGGAAGGGATTTTCGATGAAAAAAGTTCGCGTCGGTCACATAAATTTTTTGAATGTTCTTCCGCTTACTTACGGTTTGAAAAAAATCGGAGCGGACGGTATTGAAATTGTTTCGGACGTACCTTCGGCGTTGAACGAAAAGATTAAAAACGGATTTTTGGATATAAGCGCGATTTCGGCGGCGGCTTATGCCGGGCAACACGACAAACTTTTGATTTTGCCGGGAATTTGTATCCGTGCCGATTGTGATGTTACCAGCATAATTTTGATTTCAAGAAAGCCGATTGAAGAAATTAAAAACGACAAAATTATTTTGACTTCAAAATCCGCAACTTCCCACCGGCTTTTGAAAATCATTTTGAGTGAAGGTTACGGCGCAAGTCCGGAATATGAAATTCGACAAGTTTTCCCGGAAAATCCGGTTGACAATGATGCGACCGGCGCGCTTTTGATCGGAGATGATGCGCTTTACGATTATCTGCATACTCCGGAAAGTTTTTATTGTTACGATTTGGGAAAAGAATGGCACAAATTGACAGGGCGGTCGATGGTTTATGCCGTTTGGGCTGTGAGAAAAGATTTTGCCGCCGCCGAACCGGAACTTTTGAAAAAGGCACACGAAATTATTTTGAACGGATTTAAATTCGGAATCGAAAACAAGAACGCCGCAATAAATTCAATCATTGACGAAAAGCCTTTTACTTTTGAGGAATTGGATAATTATCTGGGCAATATTATAAAATGGAATTTGACGGCGGACGGATTGGAAAATTTGAAAAATTTTTACAAACTTGCCGGCAAATTGAAACTTTCGGACGATGTTCCGAAAATCGAAATTGCAAAAATTTGAATCAAAAAAGAGCGACCCGGATTGAGCCGCTCTTTTATTTTTTTCGACTTCAAAGATTTTCCGAAAAAATTTTCAGTCTTTCTTCTCTTTGATGCGTGCCGCTTTACCCGTACGTTCGCGCAGATAATACAATTTTGCGCGACGAACCGCACCGCGACGGGTAACTTCGATTTTGTCGATTCGCGGCGAATGGACGGGGAACATTCTTTCGACACCGATGCCGTAAGAAATGCGGCGAACGGTGAACATTTCGCGAATACCGGTACCCTGACGACCGATAACAACGCCTTCAAAAACCTGAATACGTTCGCGATTTCCTTCGACGATCTTTGCATGAACGCGAACGGTATCACCGGGCGCGAATTGCGGAATGTCGTCTTTGAGTTGTTCCTTTTCCAAAATTTCGATAATGTTCATCAAATATTTCCTCCTTCCGACGTTCGTGATCTTTACGATTCAGAGGACCGCCGATTTAACCGGCAGAGTTTAACACATTTAAAGAAAATTTGTCAATCCTTTGGTGAAACGCCCGTGTTTCATCCTCACGTCCAAAGTCGGGGGCTTTTAGCCGCTTCTTGATAAAAAAAATATTTGCAGGTATTCTTTTTTTGTGTTAAAATCCCCTCCGTTCAATCGAAAGGAAGTGATAATCATGGCGGCTTATTGTGAAGTTTGTCATAAAGGCGTTATGTCCGGAATGAATGTCAGCCATTCCCATTTGAAGACAAAGCGTAAATGGAAACCCAACATTCAGCGCGTTCGTGCCATAGTTGACGGCGAAGTAAAGCGCGTTAATGTTTGCACACGTTGCCTTCGTTCCGGTAAATTGCAACGTGCGATTTAATGACGGCAATGAAAATTTGACCAAACGATCCGCGTAAAATTGGTACGCGGATTGTTTTTATTTTTTCGTGACAAAAAAAAACGACCCGAAGGTCGAAAGATTTATTTTGTCAAATTTGTTTTCAAATTTTTAGGCCGCTTGTTCGACGGCATAAACGCTGACTTTGCGACGATAACGATCTTTGCGCTCGAAAGCGACTTTGCCTTCAATTTTTGCATAAAGAGTATCGTCTTTGCCGATCCCGACATTCAAGCCGGGATGGAAATGCGTTCCGCGCTGACGAACCAAAATGCTGCCGGCCTTAACCAAAGTTCCGGCCTGCTCTTTTACGCCCAAACGCTTGGATTCGCTGTCGCGACCGTTGCGTGTTGAGCTGACACCTTTTTTATGTGCAAAAAGTTGCAAATCGAATTTCAACATTTTTTTCACCCCTTCAAAATTCTTCACTTCTTGACGAATTTGAGTTTGACTGCCTGCGGAGCAAGTTTTTCAATTTCGACCAATCCGACCGTCATTGTCTGAAAGACGGCTTCAGTCAAATCGTCCGGCGGAGTTTTAAGTTTCATGTTCAAAATTCCGTGTTCCGCTTCAAACGTTATGTCACGTTTCAGATGATTTTTTATGCACAGGAGAGCCGATTGAGTGAGGGTCGAAACTCCGGCGCAGTAAATATCGTAACCGTGCGGAGCGGTATTTGCATGGCCGGAAATCGAAAATCCGCTCATTTTTCCGCTTTTGTCTTTGTAAATCTCCGCAACAATCATAAATCAACCTTCAATCTTTTCAATTTTGACTTTGCTGAACGGTTGACGATGACCCATGCGACGACGATAGTTATTCTTGGATTTGTATTTGAAAATACGAATCTTGGGACCTTTGCCGTTTTTGACGACGGTTCCGGTGACTTTCGCGCCGGCAACCTTCGGAGTACCGACTTTGACGTTTTCGCCGTCCGCAACGAGAACAATCTCGTCAAATTCGACGGACGCGCCTTCCTCCGCCTCAAGTTTTTCAATGATGACTTCGTCACCTTCGGAAACTCTGTACTGTTTTCCGCCCGTTTTGATTACCGCATACATTTATAAAACACCTCCACAAAGATGAACTCGCCGATTTTGGTATGTGCACACGCAACAATTTAAAAAACCTTCACCGTGCGGCCGCGTTAAAATAACACAAAAAATTTTTACTGTCAATAATCGAAAAATTTTTGGACACGGGCGTTTGTGGTATTGTCAAACATAAGTTACAAAAAAGTTTGTAGAAATTTGTTCGCCGCTCTTGACTTTCCCGCCGACAACGTAACCCGTTTCAACCTTCAAATTTTTTGTGATTTTTGTATTCAAGTATGCAAAATGCCGTTTAAGTATTCCGGAATACATACGCCGAAATCATTTACAGATTTTTTTGCGTCAATTAAAATCCCCGTATCGGCCGATAAATAATTTTTGAGGAGTGATTTTATGATAAATCACGGAGATACCGCTTGGGTGCTTATGAGTGCGGCATTGGTTTTTATAATGACTCCGGCACTTGCC
>CAJOPK010000072.1 GCA_905236255.1 uncultured Selenomonadaceae bacterium
GATGAAACAAAAAAAATGTATGAAAAAGTCCTCGACGACAATTTGACCGTCGAGCATTTTCAATCGGAAGATCAAATAACAAGTTACTTCGACTCAATCGGATTTAAGGTTGAAAGGGTGGAGCTTTTGCCTTCCGATTGGCAATTATATTCTTACAAAAATTTGACGGGTGTTCAAATCGAAAAAGTTAAAGGTTTGCTCGGCAAAAAATATCTTTGGGTTATTACGTTGAAAAATTAGTCGAATAAAAATTTGTTTGAAGAACGTCTGAATATTTTTTAGCGGAGGAGAATTTTTGATGAAAATTGCATCTGCAAAACAAATGCACGATACGGACAAAAGCGCGATTGAAACTTTCGGAATGACCGAAGCGGCTTTGATGGAAAGTGCCGGTCATCGCGTTGCCGAAGCCGTGAAAAAAATGTTCGGCGAAGAAATTTCTCAAAAAAGCATCTGTGTACTTTCCGGCAGCGGGAACAACGGCGGGGACGCTTTGGTTGCGGCGCGCTATCTTTCAAATGTCGGCGCACGGGTGAAAATTTTTCTGACGGGGAACAAAAGTCACCGGACGGAATCCCTCGAAATGCAAATGAAGATTTTGCGCAGTATGGGGGTTGAGTTTCAGCAACTCGAAAACGATCGCGCTTGGGAAAGACTTCAGGTGACTTTGAGATTTACCGACGCAATTATCGACGGGATACTCGGAACCGGTTTTTCCGGGCAAATTCGTCCTTCCGCCCTTCGACTGATAAGACTTGCAAATTCTTCAAACAAGCCGATAATTTCCGTCGATATTCCTTCCGGTGTTGAGACCGATACCGGTGCGGTTGAGGAAACCGCAATCAAGGCGACTTGCACGGTGACTTTCGGACTTCCGAAAATCGGACATTTCATCTGTCCGGGCGCGGCTTACGTCGGAGAAATTTTTGTGGACGACATAGGACTTCCCGCAAAACTTTTGACCGACGACATTCATCAGACTTTGATTGACGACGAACTTGCCGCAACACTTTTGCCGGAAAGGGAGAAAGCCGCTTACAAAGGAAGTTGCGGAAAAATTTTGGTCGTTGCCGGTTCAAAGGGTATGACCGGCGCGGCAAGTTTGGCTGCAAAATCCGCACTTCGTGCCGGTGCCGGGCTTGTGACTCTTGCCTGTCCGGAGAGTTTGAACGAAATTTACGAAACAAAATTGACGGAGGTAATGACCGCGCCTTTGCCGGAATTTAAATCCGGGATTATCGGCGGCGACAAGGCTTTCGATAAAATTTTGGATTTGGCTGACAATGCCGATGCAATTTTAATCGGGCCGGGTCTGGGACGCGAAAAAGAAACTCAAGAACTCGTCAAAAAACTTGTCGAAACTGCCGACAAGCCGCTCGTAATGGATGCGGACGCGCTTTTTCCGTTCAACGGAAATATCGACGGCTTGAAACTCTGCAAACAAATTCCGATAATTACGCCGCATTTCGGGGAACTTGCCGCACTTTTGGAAATTGCGGTTGAAGATTTGCGAAAAGGCTTGATCGAAATTGTAAGAAAGACCGCGCAGGATTACCGGACGATAATTGTCGCAAAAGCCGAATCGACGGTTGTTGCGTATCCCAACGGAGAAATTTTTATATCGCCGCTCGGAAATTCTTCGATGGCTACCGCCGGATCGGGGGACGTTCTCGCCGGTACAATCGCCGGACTTATGAAACAAACACCCTTTGCTCCGCTCGCCGGAGTTTATCTGCACGGGACGGCGGGAGATATTGCGGATTTGACAAAATGCGAAGGTTTAATCGCGTCGGACATTATGGAAAATTTGCCCGCCGCAATTTCAAAACTCCGCAAACTCCGGAGAAAATAAGTGAAAGAAGTGACCTTTTTGTTAAGCACATTGGCTGCAGTCCGACCGAAAAAAAGATGGTTTCTCGGACTTTTGCTGATAACGGAATTTTTGATTGCGCTTGCCCTTTACGGCACATGGAAAATAACCTGTCCGGGACTTGCGGATATTTATGAAACTTTGCCGGCGGTTTTCGGTGCATTTTTGATTTTCGTTTCGACTTTTTCATTCGGCGCACTTTGCAACATGGTTTTGGCGGTTAAGGGACTTCCGACTTTTCCGCTCCTGCACAGATACTCTTTCGCGCTGATAAGATTTTTGTTTCCGTTTGCCGTAAGGATCGGAAAGATTTTCGGGATCAAACGCCGGCAACTGGAAGGGTCTTTTATCGCCGTCAGCAATTTGATTTTCATGAAAAGCAACATTCGCGTTCCGGCGGACAAACTGCTTGTGGTTGTTCCGCACTGTCTGCAACTGGCAAGTTGTCCGCACAAAATCACCCGTGACGTAAATAATTGCAAGCGTTGCGGCGGTTGCAATATCGGCGACCTTGTGAAACTTTCGGAAGAATACGGATTTTTGCTTTTTGTGGCGACCGGCGGAACTCTTGCCCGGCAGATAATACAAAAAAATCGTCCGAAAGCGGTCTTGGCGATTGCTTGCGAACGGGATTTGATGAGCGGTATTCAAGATGTTTATCCTTTGCC